>CAZHQZ010000165.1:0-3129 GCA_964534675.1 uncultured Pseudomonadales bacterium
CGGAAGGCGTGACTTACGCGCCGGATATTTCGCGCTACCTCGATGTGGTGTTGGGGCTGTTTGTCTCCTTTGGTTTTGTATTCGAAATTCCTGTGGCGACAGTGCTGTTGGTGCTGGTGGGAGTCACTTCTTCTGCTGCACTCAAAGAAAAAAGACCATGGATTATTGTGTGCTGCTTTATTGTGGCAGCAGTACTGACTCCGCCGGACGCGCTGTCGCAGTTAATGTTGGCAGCGCCCATGTGCCTGCTGTTTGAGGCGGGTGTTTTTTTCTCGCGTTTTATTGAGCGTCGCGATGACGCAGCGGTTTGAACTTCCGTGACCTTGAAAAAACAGTTTAGGAAAAATAGATGAAAGAAGTGTTTGTTATCAGCAATCAACAAGGTTTGTTTCTCGGCAAACAAGGGCAGTGGCTAGATGAAAGCGAACCTGCGGCTGTTTGGCGTTCGCCGCACCGCGATGTGGCGCTGAATCACATGATAGAGAACAACGCGCGCGATATAGAGCAGCGCTTGGTGTTGTTGCAGTGTCCATTGAATGAAAAAGACATTCCGCTATTGGGTGATGCGGAAGCGGCGCGTCGCACTGCGCCAGTAACTTTCGATGAGCCAGAAGCTGTGCAGGCAGATGAGGAAGAGATGTCCGTGGAAGAAATGCCTGTAGAAGAAATGTCAGCGGAAGAAAATATCGAATGAGTGTTTTTGCCCAGCGTCTTGCTGTTCTGCATCAAGATGCACAGTATCAACGGCTGCGCGGCATGCGGCGCGGTATCGAAAAAGAAAGTTTGCGCGTAACGCCAGACGGCAGTTTGGCGCAGACGCCGCACCCCGTCGCCTTGGGTTCTGCGCTCAAACATCCCAATATCACCACCGATTTTTCTGAAGCGCTGTTGGAGTTTATTACGCCGGCGTGCAGTTCAATAGAAGAATCGCTGGCGTGGTTGCAGCGCATACATGTTTATACCAACAGCGTGTTGCAACAGCAGAGCGAAAAAATCTGGCCAGCCAGCATGCCCTGTATATTGGGCGGTGATAACCGCATTCCTCTGGCGCAATACGGCACTACGCATGCAGCGCGCATGAAAACCATTTACCGCGCAGGTTTGGGGCATCGCTACGGTAGAAGCATGCAGGCTATTGCCGGCATTCATTACAACGTGTCATTTCCCGATGCATTTTGGTTGCTGTTGCAACAACAAGAAGGCGACAACGGCGCGTTGCAAGATTTTAAAACGCGTCGTTATTTTGATTTGATTCGCAACTTCCGTCGTCACCTGTGGTTGTTATTGTATTTATTTGGCGCGTCACCGGCATTGTGTGCCAGTTTTGTGCAAGGACGACAACACCATCTCGCCGCTTTTGATGATGACGGCAATAGTTTGTTTTTGCCGTTTGCGACTTCTCTGCGTATGGGTGGATTGGGATACCAGAGCAATGCGCAAGCGGCCATGCGCGTGTGTTACAACGGCTTACCCAGTTATATTCAAACGCTAAAAAAAGGGCTAACCACGGCTTACCCTCCGTATGAAAAAATTGGCGTGCGCGATGCTGCTGGGAATTACCAACAACTCAGTACCCATTTGTTGCAAATTGAAAATGAGTTTTACAGCACCATACGTCCCAAGCGTGTGACACGTTCGGGTGAAACACCGATACGCGCTCTGCAAGAACGCGGTGTGGAATATATCGAAGTGCGCTGCATGGATTTAGATCCGTATCTGCCTTTGGGCATGGATATACACACCGCTGCTTTTATTGAAGTGTTTTTATTGTGGTGCTTGTTGAGCGATAGCCCGCTCACTGATGAAGAAGAGTATGTGCAGTTGGCGCGCAATCAAGCGGCGGTGGTAGAGCGCGGCCGCGACCCCAGTTTGTTGTTGGAAGTGGGCGGCGAGCAGCGCGACGTATTGCATTGGGCGCAGTCGATGCAAATAGAATTGGATGCTTGTGCGCAACTGTTGGATCGCGCCTACGAAAACACGCATTACAGTAATAGCGTGGACTTGCAATACCAAAAACTGCGAGACAATCAACTCACAACTTCTGCACGCGTGTTGCAGGATATGCATGCGTCTGGAAAATCTTTTTTTCAGTTGACGCAGGCGCTGTCTGAGCAGCATGCCGCACATTTTTCTGCGCAAGCATTAACAGAAGAGCAGCAACTGTATTTTGTGGAAGCGGCGCAGACATCGTTACAAGAGCAGCAGGCATTAGAAGCGCTGCCGCCGAGTGCGACGTTTGAAAATTATCTGGCAGCGTATTACGCGCAGTACAACACAGTCTAAATGTTACGCAGTGGTGGGTCGCTGTAGAAAAGACAGCATGGGCGCAAAATGGCGCTCGGCGTGTTGAAAAGCGTGATCGCCGCCGTATTCAATCACCGCTGGGCTGCGCTGAAAATGCGTTACGGCCTCACGAAAGTTCAGCGTTTCATCACCCGTTTGCGTGAGCAACAGCAAATGCTCAGGATGCGTAGGTGCGGCAACGTACAGCGCGCGCAAATCATCAACGTGTTGTTGCGTTAACACATAACTTTCTTTTGTGTGAAAGTTTTTATTTTCACCCAAATATTGCGCTAGCGAATCAAACGGACGCACGGCGGGATTAATCAACGCTGCGCGCGCTCCGAACTTTTCTGCCAAGTAAACTGCATAAAAGCCGCCTAGTGAGCTGCCGATAAAACCCGTGTGTTGCGGCGCGAGGGCGGTTAAATCTTCTAGCTGTTTTATGGCATCCAGCGGGAACGGTTTGAGCGCGGGGATGTGCAAAGTGATTTCTGGATGCTGCGCAGCAATCCACTGCTGAAGTTGCTGCGCCTTGTGTGATTGCGGCGAGCTGTTAAAGCCGTGTATATAAACAATTGAAAATGACATGTTGCGAAAATCAGTTGAACTCGTCGTAACCGCGCGGCGCATTGGCGTCGCGCACCAACTCGCCCACGCGCACCACTGCTGTTTCAAAATGTCCATCGGTGTGCAACACAAAACGGCGGTAGCCGGGCGGGAAATCATCTTCGGCGTAATCCGCGCTGTTGCGTTTGAATTGTATGCAAGTGGATGGTGTAGACAGCAGGCGATAGTGCAGGCGTTGCACATCATTTTCTTGGTGCACATGGCCGTTGCACACCACGC
>CAZHQZ010000166.1:0-3116 GCA_964534675.1 uncultured Pseudomonadales bacterium
CACAAACACTTCTTTCACTAAGCGTTTTTTTTCTGCAATCACCATCAAGGGAATCATCGCCACGAATGAACCGCCTAACACGGGCAAATACACTTCCCAGTGATGACTGCGATCCAGTCCCAACTGTTTTTCCAGCAAGCGTGGCACAATGACAAACGATGCCATCAGCGTCATGTGCAAACAAAAAATACCGCTGTTCAAACGCAAGAGTTGTGAATCACTCAAGACGCGCCACAGCAATGAGGGCACGGGCAAGGTATCGCGATGCGGGGAATGCAGTGTTTCTGCTGGCGGTTCTGGCAGCACAAACAACACCAGAAAAAAGCCTGCCATGCCCAACACAGCCGTCATCCAGAAGAGTCCAGACAAGCCGCCAAAATGCGCCAAGATCGGTCCCAACATCATGGCCACGCCGAAAGAAACACCGATGGATGCGCCGATCGTCGCCATTGCTTTCGTGCGATTTTGTTCCGAGGTGAGATCCGACACCATCGCCATCAGCGTGCCGGAAATAGCGCCCGCGCCCTGCAAGCCGCGACCGATAATCAAGCCATAAATGGATGAGGACATAGCCGCCACCACACTGCCGACAACAAAAGCAGCCAAGCCGCCAATCACTACGCCGCGCCGACCAATACGATCCGACAGCACGCTCAAGGGAATTTGCAGCACCGCCTGTGTCGCGCCGTACATGCCTAAGGCAATTCCGATCAACACGGGTGTGCTAGCGGTGTAATTCACGCCGTAGAGCGACAAAACCGGCAGCACTAAAAACAGTCCAAGCATACGCAAGGTATACAGCGACGCCAGCGTGGTCACCGCACGCTTTTCCTGTTGCAAATTCACTGGCACGAGGAGGCTCCAAAAACAGCAGGATTAGGGAGAAAAAATGCGCCGCCATTCTACAGGCACGCGCCCGCAGGCGGCAGTGCTGAGATTATTTTTGCAGGGAGATATGTTCAGTAGAGGGTGCGGCGGGAGCTGGCGGCGGTTTGACCTGCCCCATATCACTGCCCGCAGGCGCAATATCCACGCCACTGGTGTCGATATTGGCTGGCACAAACACGTGTTTCTCTTCTTCGCGCAAAACATCCGCGCCCACCTCGTCCAAGGTCAACTCGCTGAGGTCAATGTCGCGTGGGACGAAGGCTTGCTGCGGCACTAAATCTTCGCCCGCCGCCGCCAATTGGTAGGCCGACAGATTGACGTTGCTCTGCACCACAGGGCGCGGTGGCTCTAGTGGCTCTTCTGGCTCATCAGAAAACAGCTTAGGCCGCACCACTTTCAAATGGCTGGTGTCAATTTCAGCAGCGACTGGAGTCTGTGTTTCACTAGGGCGCAATAAATTCGAGCCCGCCGCCGATAAAGACCAAGGGTTTTGTGGCGCAGCTGTTGTACTAGAAGTAGATGCCGCTGGCGCAGCGGGAGCAACAGGCTTAGGCGTTGAAGCACTTGTAGCTTGGGCAGCAGGCGCTGTCGGTTGCGGTGCGGCAGCTTGTTGTGCCGCAGCGCGTATCTCTACGGCGGCACCGGCCTGCTCCAAAACAGTTTTGAATTTATCCGCCGTGGCGCGATCACAATTGGCTTTCAAGGCCAACGCTTTGCCACTAAAAAAGCCCTCTGCCTTGGCAGCATCCATTTTGAACAACTGTGCAAAGCGCGCTTTGACATCCGCCAGATTATGCTCGGGCAAAATCTCACCGCGAAAGACCACATTGAACAGATCATCTGCCATGCCTCACCTCAATCATCATGCAGCACCACAACAGCGTACACCGCATCGTTATAATGGCAACCACCGCGACATATCACAACCACGCAGACTACAAATGAACCCTCTCGCCTATAGCGATGCCGAGCGCGCCGCCGTCTATCGAGCCATTGCTGAACGGCGCGACATGCGTCACTTTCTGCCGCATCCCGTCAATGCAGAAGTGTTGTGTCGCTTGCTGCAAGCCGCACACCACGCGCCCAGCGTAGGCTTTATGCAGCCATGGCGTTTTATTCGCATCACCGATGACGCACTGCGCAAATCGCTGCACGCATTAGTCGAAGAAGAGCGCATCGCCACCGCGACAGCACTCGGTGAACGCGAAGACGAGTTTATGAAACTGAAAGTGGAAGGCGTGCTCGACTGTGGCGAAGTGTTAGTCGTCTCGTTGATGGATCGCCGTGAAAAACATATTTTCGGCCGCCGCACGCTGCCGGAAATGGATCTCGCCTCGGTGTCTTGCGCCATCCAAAATCTTTGGTTGGCAGCGCGCTCTGAAGGTTTGGGCGTGGGATGGGTCTCGCTGTTTGATCCGCAAAAATTAAAACAACTGTTGCACATGCCAGAGGGCAGTCACCCCGTTGCTATTTTGTGCATTGGTCACGTTACGCAGTTTTATGACAAACCCATGCTCGAACAAGAAAAATGGGCTGCGCGCGCCGATTTATCGACACTGGTTTCCGACAACCGCTGGCCCGAATAGTTACGGTTGATAAGCGGGATTTTTCGGCAACTGTTCCGCGCCGCCTATTGCTGCCAGCCATTGGTGTAATGCCTGCAACATCTCGTTGCCACGTTTTTTTTCCGCCAAAAATTGATTATGTTTTTCGAGTGGATCCACAACAACGTTATACAACTCCGGCGGCGAACCATCGTAATACCAAATTAATTTCCAATGACCTCTGCGCATCACCACCGCAGGGATTTGCGTAAAACCATTGTGATGTTTGATATCGAAATTTCCCCCACTACTTTCTTGGTCTTCTGTAACATCGGCAGTGTAGCCTGGCAAATACCAAAACAAATCGCGCGAAGGCAAGGCTTGGGATGGCGCAAAAAACAGCGGCGCAATATCTTTTCCATCCAACACCAACTTGCTGGTATCAATTTTGGCCAGCGCAGCGATAGTTGGGTAAAGATCAACACCAGAAACAGGCTCATCCGATATGCCGCCCGCGCGATCCCCTGGCACCAACCACACCATCGGCACGCGAATACCGCCCTCGTACAACTGTGATTTCTGCCCACGCATAGCATTGGGGTCGCGCACAAAAGGGTAGCCTCCGTTATCTGACATCAACACAATCGCAGTGTTTTGATCGAGATTCTCTGCTTTCAAGCGTTC
>CAZHQZ010000167.1:0-3081 GCA_964534675.1 uncultured Pseudomonadales bacterium
GCTTTTTGCAGAGCGTGGATGCCCTGCTCGATCTCCGGCAAATGCCGGTGTCCCGTACTGGCGTAAGCCTTGAAGCTGCCACTGAGTTCCGAAAACAACATATCCACTTTTGCCTGCCGCCCTGCTCCGGAAACGCCTGACACGGCGTTGGCAATCAGGCTGTCCGGCTGCACCAGCTTGGCTTCCAACAGCGGCAGCAAGCCCAACTGAATCACCGTGGGGTAGCAACCCGCACAGGCCACCAAACGCGCTTGGCGAATCGCCTCACGGTTCACCTCGGCCAAGCCGTACACGGCTTCCGCCACCAGCTCTGGGCAGGCGTGTTTTTGCCCGTACCATTTTTCCCACACTGCAATATCGCGGATACGGAAATCGGCCGACAAATCGATCACCCGCGTACCGGTTGCTATCAACTCCGCCATCATGGACTGCGCTACGCCGTGCGGGGTGGCAAAAAACACCACATCGCAAGCGCCCAGTTGCGCAATATCCGGCGCAGAAAAAGCCAAATCAAAGCGGCCGCGCAAATTGGGAAACAGCGCCGACACCGGCATGCCCGCTTCACCGCGCGAAGTAATCACCTGCACATCCGCCTGCGGGTGCTGCGCCAACAAACGCAACAGCTCCACACCGGTATACCCTGTGCCGCCGACTATGCCTACTTTGATCACACCAACACCTGCATTTCACTCGAATCCGTTATCATTTTAGCGGTTCCCACTTCAGGTTGCAGATTTATCATGCTGTTTTTATGGCTAAAAGCCTTTCACTTGATGGCCGTGGTGAGCTGGTTTGCCGGCTTGTTTTATCTGCCGCGCTTATTCGTGTATCACGCCATGAGCGAGGATCAAATCAGTCGCGAGCGTTTCAAAATTATGGAGCGCAAACTGTATCGCGGCATCATGACCCCCGCTGCCATTGCCACACTGATTTTTGGTCTGTGGATGCTGCACCTCAACAGCGCCCTGCTGGCGATGGGCTGGATAAAAGCCAAACTGGTTTTGATCGCGCTGCTCATCATTTATCACGGTTTTTGCGGGTATTTTGTGCGTCAATTTGCCGCCGACCGCAACACACGCAGCCATGTTTTTTTTAGAGTATTTAACGAGCTACCCGTGCTCGCCTTGATCGCCATTATTTTGCTCGCGGTTTTGAAACCTTTTTGACGCCGAAGCCCTTCGGTTCGCCTGTGCTTGCGCCTATAATTGCGCGCTTTTTCTTGAGGAACGCCCCGTGAACATCAACCAAGCCTCCCGCGAGCAATTGGAAAACTGGCGCAGCGAATTGCGCGCGCAGTACGCGGATTTTCAGCAACGCAAACTGGCGTTGGATCTCACACGCGGCAAACCCTCTGCGGAACAACTGGCACTGTCGGACGCGCTGGACGGTAACTTGCACGGCAACTACACGCTAGACAACACCGACCTGCGCAACTACGGCGGCTTGGAAGGCCTGCCCTCCGCACGCAAACTGGGCGCGGACTTGCTCGGCCTCACCCCATCTGAAGTCATCGCCGGCGGCAACAGCAGCCTCACCATGATGTACCAAGCCATGCACTACGCATGGATGTTGGGGCCGGACGGTAAAAACGCGTGGCGCAACGAATCCTCAGTAAAATTTTTATGCCCCTCTCCTGGCTACGACCGCCACTTTGCCATTTGTGAACAATTTGGCATTGAGATGATTCCGGTGCGCCTGACCGATGACGGCCCCGACATGGCGCAAGTGGAAGCCTTAATCAAAGCCGATGCCTCCATCAAAGGCATGTGGTGCGTGCCGAAATACAGCAACCCGACCGGCTGCGTTTACAGCGCAGAAACCGTGGATCGCATCGCCGCGCTCGGCAAAATTGCTGCGCCTAACTTCCGCGTGTTTTGGGATAACGCCTACGTCGTGCATGATTTAACAAACAGCGCGCCTGCACTCGCCAATATCATGGAACGCTGCCGCGCACACGGCACTGAACACAGCGTGCTGCAATTCACTTCCACATCAAAAATCACGCACGCCGGCGCTGGCGTAGCGTTTATGGGCGCATCGAAAGAAAACCTCGCCGTGTTTTGCAAACAACTCGGCATTTGCACCATCGGCCCCGATAAAGTGAATCAAGCGCGCCACCTCGCTTTTTTACCGGATGCCCCTGCTGTGCAGCAACACATGCAAAAACATGCCGCAATTTTAAAACCGCGTTTTGATTGCGTGTTGCAACATTTGCAAAATGCTTTTGCCGACAGCGATCTCGGCGAATGGACAGCACCCGTCGGCGGTTATTTTGTGTCTTTCAACACCCGCCCCAACTTGGCAACAACCGTTGTCAGACTTGCTGCCGAAGCCGGTGTAAAACTCACACCGGCTGGCGCCACTTTTCCTTACGGCAAAGATCCAGACAACAAAAACATTCGCCTCGCGCCCAGCTTCCCTAAGTTGGAAGAAGTGGATTTGTGTATGGCAATTTTTACCACTTGCGTGAAGTTGGCATCAGTGGAGCAGGCTCTAGTCAGCTAGAGTCTCTCTCGCTTCACATGGACCGAGCTATTCTTTGCGCAATGCTGAATCTAAGGCATCAATAACAATAGCCCAATCGGCATCTTCGCAAATTTTTTCACGCAGAAAATCAGCTTGTGCTTTATTCCAGCACGGCGCTTCATGTAGCGCCGTATCTGGCGCAATAAAGCTGTGGGCATCAATAAAATTCTGAATATCCAATGCTGAGGATGGAAGCCCAAGCTGCATAAATAATTCCGTCATTCTATGCATGTGTTTTTCCATACCACACCTCCAGAATTAACACCCGATTAAAATGGTGGGCCCAGTAGGACTTGAACCTACGACCAATCGATTATGAGTCGACTGCTCTAACCAACTGAGCTATAGGCCCAAAACTTTTTATTCGTCGAGGAAGCCGCGCAGGTGATCGGAGCGTGTGGGGTGACGCAATTTGCGCAATGCTTTGGCTTCAATTTGACGAATGCGCTCGCGCGTTACATCAAATTGTTTGCCCACTTCTTCCAATGTGTGATCGGTATTCATGTCGATACCGAAACGCATGCGCAACACTTTGGCTTCGCGCGCCGTGAGTGA
>CAZHQZ010000168.1:0-3039 GCA_964534675.1 uncultured Pseudomonadales bacterium
CTTCGGCAGAAGGTGTGACTGCGTGGCAAGCGGAATATCGCGCACCGTGGATTCCTTCGCTGGGTATTAGCTTTCACCTTGGGTTAGACGGCTTGTCCTTGACCATGATCTTGCTGACCGCCGGTTTGGGTATTGCAGCAGTGCTGTGTTCGTGGCGTGAAATTCAACGCAATGTCGGCTTCTTTTATCTCAATCTATTGTGGAACTTGTCCGGTGTGGCGGGCGTATTTTTGGCGCTGGATTTATTTGTGTTTTTCTTCTTCTGGGAAGTGATGCTGGTTCCCATGTATTTTCTGATTGCGCTGTGGGGGCATAACACGCCGGGCGGCAAAGGCAGAATTCATGCGGCGAACAAGTTTTTTATTTTCACGCAAGCCAGTGGCTTGTTGTTGCTGATAGCGATTATTGGTTTGGTGATCGTGTCGTACCAACAAACTGGCGTGTTGAGTTTTGATTACGATGCAGTACGCCATACGGTGATGTCACCGCCGGTTGAATTTGGTTTGATGCTCGGATTTTTTATTGCCTTTGCAGTGAAGATGCCCATCGTGCCATTTCATTCTTGGCTGCCCGATGCGCACGCGCAAGCACCCACGGCGGGTAGTGTGGATTTGGCGGGCGTGTTGTTGAAAACAGCCGCCTTTGGTTTGTTGCGCTATGTGCTGCCGATTTTCCCGAATGCTTCACAGCAGTTTGCGCCGGTGGCAATGACGCTGGGTGTGGTGGGGATTTTTTACGGTGCTATTTTGGCCTGCGCGCAAAATGATATTAAGCGTTTGGTGGCTTACACCAGTGTTTCGCACATGGGTTTTGTGGTGTTGGGTATTTACTCTTCGCACTTGCTTTCGCTGCAAGGTGTGGTGGTGCAGATGTTGGCGCACGGTATTTCTGCCGGTGCCTTGTTTATTTTGTGCGGTGAAATCTATGAAAGGCTGCATACGCGCGATTTGCGTTTGATGGGCGGTTTGTGGTCGCGCATCACTTGGCTGCCCGGTTTGTTTATGTTTTTTGTGGCAGCCTCCTTGGGTTTGCCCGGCATGGGTAATTTTGTCGGTGAGTTTTTGATTTTGCTCGGCACGTTCAAAACATCGCCTGTACTGGCATCACTCGCGGCGGCGGCGTTAATTTTGGCAGCGATATACAGCTTGTTGATGATGCAGCGCTCGTTTTATGGCGCAGCACAAGCAGAGACAAAATTAGAAGGATTAACAGCGCGCGAAGTAGTGATGGTGCTGTTGTTGGTAGGTTTCTTATTGTGGTTGGGTATTTATCCTCAACCTGTACTTGATTTAACGCAAGCCAGCATGTTGCCGCTGGTGAGGTAAACGCGATGCCGATTGAAACTGCTAATGCTTCGCTGTCACTGCAAAGTTTGATGAGTTTGCTGCCCGTTATTTTGTGCAGCTTAACAGCGGTATGCGTGATGATGGGTATTGCTATCAAACGCAACCACTTTGTGAATGCAACTATTGCTGTTGTTGGATTGAATGCTTCGCTGTTGGCGGTGTGGTGGGTGTCGCGCAATCCGCAGCCACAAGCAGTGACCGATTTGTTTGTGGTGGATAGTTTTGCTTGCGTGTACATGGCGTTAATTTTGGTCATTACTTTAGCGTGCGTAACCTTGGCGCATGCCTATATGGAAACGCACAGCGGCAATCGTGAAGAGTTTTATTTGCTGTTGGTGTTATCTGCCGTAGGCGCAATGTTGATGGCGTGCAGTCGCCACATGGCGGCATTGTTTATCAGCATGGAAATTTTAACGGTGCCGTTATTTGGTTTGACGGCCTACAGTTTTGCGCGCTCGCGTTCGCTAGAGGCCGGCATTAAATATTTAATTTTGTCGGCCACTTCCACGGCATTTATGTTGTTCGGTATGGCGCTGTTGTACGCGCAAACCGGTAGTTTGTCTTATAGCGGCATTCAAACAGCATTGGCACAAGCCGCTCAAGCTGCACCCTTAGCATGGGTGGGTTTTGCAATGATTTTTGTCGCTTTTGCTTTTAAATTATCGTTTGCGCCGTTTCATTTATGGACGCCCGATGTGTATGAAGGTGCGCCTGCGCCGGTGTCTGCATTTTTGGCGACAGCGAGTAAAGTGGCGGTGTTTGCCGCGTTTGTGCGCTTGTGGCAGTGGATGCCATCGCTGTCATCCAGCGCTATTCACGATGTGCTGGCGGCTGTGGCCGGTTTGTCGATCGTGGTAGGTAATTTGTTGGCGTTGACACAAACCAATATCAAACGCATGTTGGGCTATTCGTCGATTGCGCATTTTGGTTATTTGTTGATTGCCGTGGTGTCGGGGCTAAATATCGAACGCTCGGCGGTGATGATTTATTTGGTGACCTATGTAGTCACTGTGCTGGCAGCATTTGGTGTGGTGGTGCAGGTGTCTAGTCCGTATCAAGGCGCGGATGCAGATAACTTACACAACTATCGCGGTTTGTTTTGGAAGCGTCCGTATCTCGCTTCGGTGATGACGGTGGCGATGTTGTCGATGGCGGGCGTGCCGATGACAGCCGGTTTTATCGGCAAATTTTATGTGGTGATGACGGGCGTGGGGGCAAAACTGTGGTGGCTGTTGGCAGCACTGGTGTTAGGCAGCGCGCTGGGTTTGTATTACTACCTGCGCTTTATGATTACTATGTATTTGCTGGAGCCTGGCATGCGCCGTTTTGAAGCGCCATTAAATTGGGGGCGCACCACCGGCGGTTTGGTGTTGTTGTTGATGGCGCTGTTGGTGATCTTGCTCGGTGTGTACCCAGAACCGCTGACTTTTGCTGCGATGAATTTGCCGGTGGTTTGAAGGTTGGCTCAGCGCCCTTGTTTTTATTCTAGGTGGGGGGGGTACAATTCCGCACCCACCTTGTTTTTTTGAGGAAGGGAATAACCCCTATCTATTCGAGGATTGAATGATGAGAAAACTAACTATTGGCAGTGTTGCTCTGTTTGCCGCAAGCGTTATGGCAACTTCTGTACAGGCAAAAACTGGTTACACTTTTGATTATGCGGAAAATAACCCAGAGAATGCCAGTTTAACGA
>CAZHQZ010000169.1:0-3029 GCA_964534675.1 uncultured Pseudomonadales bacterium
GCGCACTACATGAAATCGCGCCGCTTTTTGCTGCAATTTATCGAGCGCTGTCCAGAGTTGTCCGCTCTGCTAGAGCACCCGGTTATTGACGGTATTTTTCGAGATCTTTTAGGAGCGGACTATCTCTACCGCGCCAGCGAAGGCAATATCTTCACTGGCGATACCTACTGGCACTCCGATTTGTACGGCGCGTTCTTCAAATATCGCCATGTAAAAATTTTGCTGTATTTAGAGTCGCTGGATGCCAACAACGGCGGCTTTCGCGCCATCCCTGGCAGCCACTTACTGGGTGATAAATTCGCCAATCTGTGTGAACGTTATGTGTGGAAGCACGAGCAGCACCTCGGACTGGAAAAAGACGATGTACCTAGCATCAGCATCCCTACGCAGCCCGGCGATGCCTTGGTGTTTGACTACCGCCTCAAACACGCGACTAATCACACGCAAGCTGATCGCCGGATGATAAGTATCTGCGCCTCGCAACGTTTTGCCGATGAAGACCTGCCAGAGTTGGCAAAATTGATCAAAATGTATCTTGATGTAGCTGGCAACACGGCCTATCACCCACGCTTTATCGAGCACGCTCCCCCTGCGCAGCGCCAGCACATGGCGCAATGCCTAGAAGCATTTCAATACATTCAGGACGGAAAACTCGGCAGCCCCGTGGCCTGATAAGTGATATTGGGGCAGTAGCCAGCAGGATTTTTGGCGAGATACTGCTGGTGGTAAGACTCGGCGAAATAAAACATCGGCGCACTCAGAATCTCGGTGGTGATCTGTCCTGCGCCCACCCCATTCAAAGCCTGCTGGTATTTTTCTGCACTCGCCAATGCCACTTGCAGTTGGCTGGCATCAAAACAGTAAATCCCTGAGCGGTACTGCGTGCCAATGTCATTGCCCTGCCGCATGCCCAAGGTGGGGTTATGCCCCTGCCAAAACACCACCAATAGTTGCTCAAAGTTGATGATCGCCGGATTAAACACCACTTGCACCACTTCGTTATGCCCCGTCAGGCCGCTGCACACTTCTTCATACAAGGGGTTGGGCGTGAGGCCACCGGCATAACCCACCGCCGTGGTGTAAACACCGGCCAGTTGCCAATACTTTTTCTCCGCGCCCCAGAAGCAACCCATGCCAAACATTGCTTGCTGGTAGTCTTGCGGGAAAGGCGGCTGCATGGGTGTACCTAAAACCGCGTGGCTTGCAGGCACCGGCATCAACGTATCGCGCCCCGGCAATACCTCGTTGGGTGGTGGCATATGTAGCATTTTCATAAATCACCTGCAAATCAAATAAAAACAAATAGTTATAAACTATATTTAAAGTAATTTATTAAAAATAATACCTGCGCGATAAATATAAAATATCAATATAAATCAATTAATTAAGTGCTAAATCTAATATATTAGATTAAGTTAATTGGTTGACTGAGATTGCCCCATGCAAGAGCAAAACACGCTCCGCTTCGGCAGCGTGCAGGTTCTCAATCAGCTTGCCATCCAACACGGCCATGCCCGAACCCTCGGCTTCAGCAGCCTGCCAAGCCGCCAGCACTTGTTGCGCTTTGGCCACTTCTTCGTCCGACGGCGAAAACACCTGATTGGCGATAGCAATTTGCTCAGGATGAATCAGCGACTTGCCATCGAAGCCCAGCCACTTCCCCTGCTCACACACAGCCGCAAACCCTTCGGCATCACGAAAATTCAGATGCACACCGTCGATGATGTCGATACCCGCGCCGCGCGCCGCGCACACGCAGCGCTCTAACGCATACAGCAAGCCCATGCGATCCGAGCGCTGTGGCACACGCAATTCTTTGGATAAATCAGACGTTCCCATCACCAACACTTGCAAGCGAGGGTGCGCCTGCGCAATCGCCTCCACGTTCATCACACCGCGCGGCGTTTCTATCATCGCCCACAACTGAATGTGCTCAGGCAAACGATCAGCCACCGCCACCACCGTTGCCGCTGCTTCCACTTTAGGTAGCACAATAATTTTTACGTCACTCATCGCTAATTGACGCAAATC
Source organism: uncultured Pseudomonadales bacterium (assembly GCA_964534675.1). Taxonomy (GTDB): domain Bacteria; phylum Pseudomonadota; class Gammaproteobacteria; order Pseudomonadales; family UBA7239; genus UBA7239. The sequence continues at coordinate 2,032 of CAZHQZ010000169.1, forward strand.
TTCTTCAAACCAAGGCGTACCCAATGCGTTGATGCGCACAGCCACTTCGCGCTCGCCAAAACCACCTATATGCACCGCCGCTATCGCCTGCTGGCGCGCTTCGTCCTTCGCACTCGGAGACACCGCATCTTCCAAATCAATGACGATGCAATCGGCAGGCAACAGACGCGCTTTTTCCAAAGCTCGCGGGTTATTAGCGGGCATATACAGCACAGAGCGGCGCGGTGTAATCAACATGAAAAATCCTGCTCATAAAAATCATACGTTCACAAACAGAAACGCCCCTAATAAGGGGCGCTGCTGCTCAAACTTTACTGCCAAGCAAAATCAAGCAAAGTTTTTGGCCACGAAATCCCAGTTGACCAAGCTCCAGAAAGATTCCACATATTTGGCGCGCAGATTGCGGTAGTCAATGTAGTAAGCGTGTTCCCATACATCGCAAGTCAGCAAGGGTTTTTTGCCTTCGGTCAACGGACAACCAGCAGCGCCCATGTTCACGATTTCTACCGAGCCATCGGCATTTTTCACCAACCACGTCCACGCAGAGCCGAAATTGCCTACTGCCATGGTGCTGAATTTTTCTTTGAACGCAGCAAATGAACCGTAGGCTTTGTTGATGGCATCGGCCAATGCGCCAGTTGGCTCGCCGCCGCCGTTAGGCTTCATGCAATTCCAGTAGAAAGTGTGGTTCCAAATTTGCGCCGCGTTGTTGTAAACACCGCCTGAAGAAGTCTTGATGATGTCTTCGAGGCTCTTGCCTTCGAACTCTGTGCCAGGCACCAAATTGTTCAGATTGGTGACATAAGCCTGATGGTGTTTGCTGTAGTGAAACTCCAACGTTTCAGCAGAGATGTGAGGTGCCAGTGCATCTTTGGCATAAGGCAATGCAGGAAGTTCAAAGGCCATGAGATTTCTCCATTTAACTGTAAAAACAGGGGCTACAAGTATTGGCTTTTTGGCGATGATTGCAAGCACAGGAGAAAGTTTTAACCATAAAA
>CAZHQZ010000170.1:0-2994 GCA_964534675.1 uncultured Pseudomonadales bacterium
GCGCAATAAACATTTCTAACAAAGAAAAATATTGAGTTAATGTATTTATGAAGAAAGTGGACGTATTTACAGATGGTGCCTGTCGTGGAAATCCAGGCCCCGGAGGTTGGGGAGCCATACTGCGCTACGGCGATCACGAAAAAGAAATCTATGGTGCAGAAGCGCTAACCACAAATAATCGCATGGAGTTGATGGCGGCAATTGTTGCGCTGGAATCACTAAAAGATTCTTGCGAGGTTGCTTTAACCACGGACTCACAATATGTGCGCCAAGGTGTGACCAGTTGGGTGGAAAACTGGAAGAAAAATGGCTGGCGAACCAGTGATCGCAAACCGGTTAAAAATCAGGATCTCTGGCAGCGTTTGGATGCAGTATCAAGCAAACACTGCGTAAATTGGTATTGGGTAAAAGGGCATAGCGGTCATGCGGAAAATGAACGCTGCGATGCTTTGGCGAACCAAGCCATTGATGAACAGTTGGCTTAGCAGAGCACGGTGAGGGGTTGATTGCGGTGAGACAAATTGTTCTGGATACTGAAACCACTGGTTTGCGCTGGGAAGAGGGCAACCGTGTGATTGAAATTGGTTGCGTAGAAATTATTGATAGAAAGTTGACGGGCAATCACTTTCACCAATACATCAACCCCGAGCGTGACAGTGAAGAAAAAGCGCTGGAAGTACACGGCATCACCACGGAGTTTTTGGCAGACAAACCTTTATTTTCTCAAATCGCAGAAGCGTTTCTGACGTTTGTCAAAGGTGCGGAGTTGATTATTCACAACGCGCCTTTCGATGTGGGCTTTTTGGATCATGAAATGCAGCGTGTGTATGACGAGAGTTTTTCTCTGGCAGAACACTGCACCGTGACCGATACGCTGGCAATGGCCAAGGCGCGGCATCCTGGGCAGCGCAATGGTTTGGATGCACTCTGCAAACGCTACGACGTAGACAATTCGCACCGAGAGTTGCACGGCGCGTTATTGGATGCCGAAATTCTGGCTGATGTGTATTTGGCGATGACAGGCGGGCAGGCCAGTCTGCTGTCTAGCGCGCAGGGGGATACAGGCTCTACGACGTTGGTGGGCGATGTCGGTGTTAGGCGCGTGGATGCTGCATTGGCATCGCGGCTGCGCGTTATGCCGGCCGTGACAGAGGAATTGGCGGCGCACGAGACGTACTTGCTTGCGTTGCGCAAAAAGGCAGGCAGCAGCTTGTGGGATGCCTGAATGCGCAGGCTGTATGGTAAAGTTGCGCGGCTTTGAGCGGATTGATTAGAGGGGAAAAGCGTGTACGAAATTGTATTAGCTGGCGGTTGGATGATGGGACCTTTGCTGTTGGCATCTATTGCTGTGGTTGCCATTGCCGCTGAACGCTATTGGTCACTGAATGCGCAGAAAATTATTCCCGCCGCGCTGTTGTTGCAAATTTGGGAATGGCTACAGCAAGGCCAATTGGACGCAAAAAAAATTAAAACCGTGCATGACTCTTCGCCACTAGGGCAAGTGTTGGCAGCCGGTTTGAGCAACACGCGCCACAGCCGCGCGGTGATGATTGAGAGCATGGAAGTGGCGGGCAGCCGCGTGCAACACGATTTAGAGCGCTATCTCAGTGCGTTGAGCGCAATTGCAAACATCGCGCCTCTGATGGGTTTGTTGGGAACTGTAATAGGCACGATCAAAATTTTTTCCGCCATTATGTTGGAAGGTGGCACGGGCAACCCTGGCACTTTGGCTGGCGGTATTTCCGAGGCATTGATTGCAACAGCCACAGGATTGATTGTGGCGATTCCCGCCTCCTTGGTGAGCCGTTATTTTTATCGCGTGGTGGACGGCTACATGATTAGCATTCAGCAAGATGCCATGAAATTGGTGGACGCCTTGCATTCTGATCGCAAAGTAAAAAGCGATAAATTTGGCGTAGAGCATTGATAGCATCGTGAAAATTCGCAAACGCCAAAGACAAGACGATTACATCAATGTCGTACCGTTTATCGACATTTTGTTGGTGTTGCTCATCTTTTTTATGGTGTCCAGCCGTTTTACACACAATGCAGAATTGAAATTGGATTTGCCCACGGCCGAAGACCCATCAGGACAGCAGCGCCAGCCGGATACCGTGGAGTTGGCAGTATCTGAAGACGGCAATTTTTCCATCAATGATCGCTCTTTGGTGGACAACAAACCGGAAACCTTGCGCAAAGCTTTGGCGGAAGCGGCGGGTGATCGCACAGATATTCCCTTGATTTTATCGGCAGATGCCAAAGCGCAGCATCAAGCTGTAGTAACCGCCATGGATGTAGCGGGGCAGTTAGGTTTTTCGCGCCTCAGTATCACCACGCGGCGCGATGAAAACACTGAGTAACATCATTGAGCACATTTGGTACGGCCGCATTGCGCGTTACTGGCCGGCTGTTATTTTGTTGTGGCCATTCTCCCTGTTATTTCGCGCGTTGGCTGCATCGCGCCAATTTTTTTTAATACGCCAGCAAAAAAAAATGCCTGTACCGATCATTGTGGTGGGTAATATTTCTGTGGGCGGCACAGGTAAAACCCCTTTGTTGTGCGCGTTGGCAGAGGCCTTAACGCAGCGCGGTGTGCGTGTGGGGATTATCAGTCGCGGTTACGGTGGTACACACCACGGCGATCCGCGCGCGGTATCATCACAGGATGATGCGCAGGAAGTTGGCGATGAGCCTCTGTTGTTGGCGCGCACTACACAATGCCCGGTAGTCATTGCGCATAAACGATGGGCGGCGGCGCAATATTTAATCGCACATCACACGGTTGATGTGTTGCTATCTGATGATGGTTTGCAGCACTACGCCCTGCCGCGAGAGGTGGAAATAGCGGTGTTAGATGGGCAGCGCGGTGTGGGTAATGGTTTTTTACTTCCAGCGGGGCCGTTGCGCGAACCGGCGTCACGTTTGCGTTCGGTAGATTTTGTTGTAATCAATGGAGAATTGTCTCCCGCACAACAAAACAATTTGCCCAGCAAC
>CAZHQZ010000171.1:0-2844 GCA_964534675.1 uncultured Pseudomonadales bacterium
TGTTGTTGCGTTTAGGACAGGTGGTGGATTTTCCGTTTCTGGAACCGCCAGAGCTGCGCCACATCAATGAAGGCTACGGCTTATTGGCAGAATTGCAGGCCGTGGATGAACAGCGGCGCATTACTGCGCGTGGACGACAAATGGCGGCGCTGCCGGTGGATCCTCGTTTGGCCGCCATCTTGCTGGCGGCGCGTGAAAAATACTGTTTGCACGAGGCTTTGGTGATTGTCAGTGCTCTGAGTGTACAAGACCCACGCGAGCGTCCGGCAGAGAAAAAACAGCAGTCGGATGAAAAGCATAAACAGTGGGTAGACGAGCGCTCAGATTTCGTCAGCTTTCTCAATTTGTGGAATGCTTTTGAAGTGCAGCGACAGGTGCTCACTAAAAATGCGCTGCGCAAATTTTTTGAAACGAATTTTTTGTCGTGGCAGCGCATGCGCGAGTGGCGCGATATTCATCATCAATTACACATTGCCTGTCAGCAGTTGGGTTGGAAAATCAATAGCGATACGGAAAACACAACAACACTAAAGCCAGCTTTGTACGCCAGTTTGCATCAGGCCTTGTTGGTGGGCTTGTTGTCCAATATCGCACAGCGGCAAGAAGAAAAAGAATACTTGGGTTGCCGTCAACGCAAGCTGCGAATTTTTCCAGGCTCTGCGCAAGCGAAGAAAGCGCCGCACTGGTTGCTGGCAGCCAATTTGATGGAAACCTCACAGTTATTTGCGCACTGCGTAGCCATGATAGAGCCGCAGTGGGTGGTGCCAGCGGCGCGACATTTAATTCAGCGCGATTATTTTGAACCGTTTTGGGATGTGCAGCGCGGTATGCCGATGATTCACCAGCGCAGCAGTCTGTATGGCTTGGTGTTGGTAGAAAAACAGAAAGTGTTTTACGGTGATATTGATGCCGCTGCGGCGCGTGAGTTGCTGATTCGTGAAGCGCTAGTAGCAGGACGTTATCGCGGTCGTCATCGTTTTATCGAAAAAAATCAGTACTTGATTGCCAATGTGGAAGCGATGGAGGCAAAAATTCGCCGCCGAGATTTATTGGTGGATGACAATGCCTTATTTGCTTTTTATGCTGCCAAAATCCCTGCGGACATTGTTACCACGCGACAACTGGATGACTGGTATAAAACAGAAAACCAGCAAAATTCTGCGCTATTGCTGCTGAAAGAAGCGGATGTCTTGCTGAAAGATGTCGGCGAGGAAACCGTACAGCAGTTTCCAGATTGTCTTGACTGCAACGGCAATGCCTTGAAGTTGGTTTACAGTTTTGATCCTGGGCATGAGCAGGATGGTGTGTCCCTACAGGTGCCTTTGGCCTTGTTGAACCAAATGCCGGCTGCGCGTTTAACTTGGCTAGTGCCAGGGTTGTTGGCGGATAAAGTGCAGGCCTTGTTGCGCGCACTGCCAAAAATGTTGCGCAAGACCTTGGTGCCGCTACCGAATACCGCAGAGCGTTTAGTGGCTTTGTTGTCGCAAACAGCGACGGCGCCAGATGAAACATTGGCGCAGGCATTGGCAAAATTATTGCTGCGTTTTTATTCTTTGAAAGTAGGCGAAACAGAGTTGGATGAAATGGCTTTGGAGCCGTTTTATCGCATGAATGTGCAAGTGTTGGGCGAAGGCAATACTGTGTTGGCGCAGGGTAGAAATTTGGCCATGTTGCAAGCGCAGTTTTCAGAGCAAGCGCGTGAAATTGTGCAAGCGGTAGTGCAACAAGCGGGCAGTGCGAATTTTTTGCAGCGCAGGCTGCGCAGTTGGACATTTCCTGATTTGCCTGCCGTACTGCCGCAACAGCGCGGCGCAGTGCAGGTGATGGCGTACCCTGCTTTGCAAGATGATGGCGACAGTGTGTCCATCACTTTGTATGACACGCCAGAGCAAGCCGAGCGTGAGCACCGTCGAGGTTTGGTGCGGCTGGCTGGTTTTGCGCTGCCACAGCAAGTGAAGTATTTGCAGAAAGAGTGTTTGCGCGATAACCGTGTGCGCTTGGCGTTAACAGCGGTGGGTGTGTCTGGCAATGTGATACAAGATTTGATCGATTGCTGCATCGCTGCGGTATTTTTTTTACAAGATGATTTGCCGCGCACGCAGGCGGCATTTGAAAATTGTTTGACTATAAAGAAAGCGGAATTGGTGACGTTTGCGCAACAATTGGATGCGGTGATTGCCAAAGCGGTAATAGCAACACAGCTTATTCAGCAGCAGTTGGATGCGTTAAAAGCACCGGAGGCCAAAATCACCGTGCAGGATATGCGCTCGCAGTTAGCGGCGCTGTGGCATCCGCATTTTTTGCAAGAAGCGACAGCGGAGCAGGTTTTACAGTATGGTCGCTATGTGGAGGCTTTGCAGAAGCGTTTGGAGCGATTGCGTGGCGGCGTGCCCCGCGATCAACAAGCTGTCGCACAGTTGCAGAAATATTGGCAGCCCGTGTGTGAATGGCAGCAGAAAAAAACGCTTGCAGATTGGACGGATGCGCAGCGAGAGCTGCGCTGGTTACTGGAAGAATGGCGCATTGCTCTGTTTGCTCAGCCGATGAAAACGCGCGAGCCGGTATCAGAAAAAAAGGTGGCGGAGTTGTTTAGATCAATCAAGTAAGCAGTTTTTGTAAAATCTTTTCGTAGATCGACGATAGCTGCTCTAATTCTTCGACATGTGTATTTTCGTCAATCTTATGAATGGTGGCGTTGACGGGCCCTAGCTCCACCACTTGTGCGCCAGTGGGTGCAATAAAGCGGCCGTCTGATGTGCCGCCGGCTGTCGATAATTCTGCGTCTATACCACTCACTTCACGAATGGCTGCAACAGTGGCGTCAACCAACTCGCCGCGCGCAGT
>CAZHQZ010000172.1:0-2833 GCA_964534675.1 uncultured Pseudomonadales bacterium
ATGCAGAAACGGGCGAGTATGAACATATCCCCATCGAACCTGCGCGCTTTGTGCCGTTTGTGCGCGGCGTAGTGCGCGGTTGAAGCCGTGCGCGGTTAATTGGACGGAGTGAATAACAGTGAAACGTAGTGCAATCGCCGTGTCGTTATTGGTCTTATCAACAACGTTGGTTGTTGGTTGTAAGAGCACAGCGCAACTGCCGCCCATTGAGCAAATGGCGCAGCCACCGAGCATTCGTTTGAATTATCACATCGCTTCGCGCGACGATTCGCTGTACACCATTGCCTGGCGTTACGGCGTGGATTTTCGCGAGTTGGCGCAACGCAACCGCATCGCGCCGCCGTATCGTTTGCATGCGGGGCAAAAAATTATGCTGTCGGATGGTGATGCAGCCACCCGCCTAGCGGCATCGCGCACGGTGGCAACGCCGCGCGGTGTGCAAGTCACGGCGGTGCAAGACGATCAAGCCGTTGTCGAAGTGGCATCGGAAACGCCGGCCGTGAGTCACACCAGCGCGCGCGCGACAACTGCCAGCCGTGCGCAACCTTCGACGACAGTTGCGACAAAGACACCTGCCGCTGCGCAGCCGGAAACGCCTGCCAAAGTGACAGCGCCTGCCGCTGTAGCCAGTGGCAGCAGCCATTGGTTGTGGCCTACCAGTGGTCGTGTAATCACCCTGTATTCCGCAACCGATCCTCTGCGCAAAGGCATCGACTTGGAGGGGAAATTGGGTGATCCGGTCAAAGCGGCCGGTGCGGGTTCCGTGGTGTACGCGGGCAGTGGGCTGGCCGGTTACGGGCAACTCATCATCATCAAGCATGACGATCAATTTCTCAGCGCCTACGGTCACAACAGCAAGTTGTTGGTGGCCGAAGGTGATACGGTGAAAAAAGGGCAGGTGATTGCAGAAGTCGGCGCTAGTGGCACCGACAAAAACAAACTGCATTTTGAAATTCGCAAATCAGGAAAGCCGGTAGATCCGCTGCTTTATTTGCCGCGCCGATAAGCGTCGTTGTTGCGCAGGTTTTCTAAGCCTGCGCTGGACGCAGGGAAAATGCCGAATTCGGTAATCAGCCCGCTGACTAAACGCGCTGGCGTCACATCAAATGCATAATTGGCGGCGTGAATTTTTTCCGGCGTAACGCGTACATGTTGCATCGTATTGTCCACAGTATGCACGCCCAATACATGCGTCAATTCAAAACTGTCACGCTCTTCAATCGGAATTTCATGCACGCCGTAGCGCACCGTCCAGTCGATGGTGGAGGTGGGCAGTGCCACATAAAACGGCACGCTGTTGTCTTGCGCGGCGAGTGCTTTGAGGTAAGTGCCGATCTTGTTGCACACATCGCCCTGTGCGGTGGTGCGATCGGTACCGACGATGCACAAATCCACCAAGCCGTGCTGCATCAAATGTCCGCCAGTGTTGTCAGTGATGTAAGTGTGTGGCACGCCCGCTTGCTGCAATTCCCAAGCCGTGAGTGCGCCCTGTAAACGCGGACGCGTTTCATCCACCCAAACGTGTACAGGAATACCGGCGAGATGTGCTTTATAGATAGGTGCTAGGGCCGTACCCCAATCAACCGTGGCGATCCAGCCGGCGTTGCAATGCGTCAGAATATTGACAGTGTGCTGTGATTTTTTTTGATAAATTTCTTGGATCAGTGTGAGGCCGTGATCGCCAATCGCCGAGCACACGGCGGCATCTTCGTCGCAGATTTTTTTAGCTTCTTGCAGCGCGGCCTGCGCTTTTTCGCCGCGCGCTATCGGCGCAATTTTTTTGCGCAGGCGTTCAACGGCCCAACGCAAATTGATGGCGGTGGGGCGCGTGGCTATCAGTTGTTGTGCGGCAGAGGCTTCGTGTTCGGGTGCATCATCCGCGCGTAGCGCAAAATACAAACCAAACGCGGCGCAAGCACCAATTAACGGCGCGCCGCGCACTTGCATGCTGGCAATGGCGTGGCAGACATCGCCCAAGCTGTTGAGTGATAGTTTTTTGATTTGATGCGGCAGTAAAGTTTGATCAAAAATCACAGCACTGTCGTTGCTGTCATCGTGCCAAATGCTGCGGTAGTAAGTGCCTTGGATGTACATATTGTGTTGCCTGTTTAGTAACGGTCGAGATCTTCTTCCACCACGGGGATGGTTTTTTGCGCAGCAGGAGCTTGTTCTGTTTTGGGCGCAGTTGTTTGTGTGTCTGCTTCACTAGAGGTATTGCTGTCTGTGGCGCTATTTTTGGTGGCTTCGCACATCAAATAGAGGCGCACATCGGTGATGGATTTGCCGTGACGAAAAGAAAACGTGGCGGTTTTGCCTGGCGCGATAATAGTATCGCGACCTTTGCTGGTTTCTTGGCGATTGGTAATCATCTTGGCATCGCAGACAACGGGCGCGCGCTCGTGATTGGTGGCGTAAAGAACAGTTTCCACGTTGCTCGTGGTCACGTTGTAGTTCACCACCAGACCTTTGAGTTGAGGAAAGACTTGGTAATGCGGTCCATCGGCGTGCGTGAGTGTGCAGAGAAAAACGGCCATGAGAGGAAGAAGTCTTTTGCGCATGGTGTGCTTTTTGAGGGGATGAAAGGTGGCTCAGTGTAAAGGCGAACGAACCTTTGACAAAGGTCAGGGTGTTGCCCGTTGCGCTGCATACAATGACCGCTGGCGCAGCAGTGCAGCGGATTGTCGCAGTGGGTTATCGCGTAGCAATCTGTTTATAATGCGGCGCTTTGCCGGTTTTGAGATCTTTTGCGTGGAGGCGTTATGGCTTACAGAAAGTTTGAGTGTGTGATTTGCGGGTTTATTTACGACGAAGAAAAAGGTCTGCCGGAAGAAGG
>CAZHQZ010000173.1:0-2786 GCA_964534675.1 uncultured Pseudomonadales bacterium
TTCAGTTGTCATTGCATCTCTTCTTCAAATAAATACTTCTCACCACAACGTGCGCACCAAGCGCAAACGCCGCAATTCACTGTCCGCTGTAATCAATTCAATGTTATGCGCCAACGCAGTTGCCGCAATGAGTCTATCTGCCGGATCACCGTGACTAAAACTGCCGCTTTGAGCAGCGGCAGCAATTTTCGGCGTTATCGGCAAAATTTGCAGCAATAAGGCTTTGCATAACTTTGCAATGAAATCTTCTGTCGGCAGTGGCGATTGAATGCGACCATGCTCCAATAACATCGCCATTTCCCACAGCGAAATATCTGCACAAGCCAACTCACCCGCCGCCCGCGCTGCATCAAGCCGCGCGACTGCTTTGCGACTCAGCTTTTCTGGTGCCAACACAGACCAAATCAGCACATGGGTATCACACAGAACCGGCATCGCCCGTCCATCCTTGATTATCCAGCGGAGCAACCACATCGCCCACCACAAACTGCGCGCGCATTTCTCGCAATTCGTTTAGGGTTTGATCGGCTTCAGTCGCCTCGGCTTTCAGGCAGGCCACCACACGACCATTGCGACTGATAGCCACGGTTTCTCCGTGCTCGGCTTTTTCCAAGTAGTCGAACAGATGCTTGCGTAGTTCGGTGGCAGTGATTTCCAGCATGAGTCATTCCGATCTATGTACATCAGTAATGTACATGTATCGCTGGCAGGCATCAACCCGCCAGCGTGTGCGCCCTGCCCATCACCTTAAGAATATCGAACGCTATCAGCCGCCGGTCAGCCGGCAGCGCACGGAAGTAGCGGCGCAGCAGCAGAGTTTCCTTCTGCGTTTCCGCTAGGTCATCCATGTCTAGCCCGTCAGGAATGACAATAGCAGCCTCGCGCCCCTCAACCACAGCAAAAACAGATGACAGCGGGGTTTGCAATGATTGCTCTATCCCCACAAGACGATCTTGGCGCTTGGAGAAAGTCATCGTTCCTAGAGCAGGCTGCCCTGTGTCAAGAAATGGTTAACCGGCTGAATGACAAAGGCAATCTTACTGCGTCAGATCTATGTATCTGCATATCAGGCACTGCCGGTGATGGCGGCCTTGACTTCATGAAAATCAAATCAACCGCCGCAACGTGCGCAGTGCAATTACAATAAGAAAATCTAATGGTCACTGATAAATCGAGTGCGAGTCTTCACGCGCTGACTGCGACCAAACAATTACCACTGCTAGTTATTTTAATGGGAAAAATTTCGCTGCAACCAATGTGGATTTTTTTCGGCCGCCCTGACGTCAATCAGGCTAAAAGCCAGATTTTTTATTTTTCTAGGAAGTCCAAACAAGCCTCTAGCGACATAACACGAATACCGTGCGTTGAAGGATAACCACCTTCCACATTACCAATAAGGATGCACTCATCCGCCTGTAATTCCACGGCAATATTGTGCAGATGTTTGCCCGCTTTAGGCGAAGACGATGCCTTTATTTCTACTACTACTGTGCGCCGCCCTTTCTGTAAAATAAGATCAGCTTCTACGCCATTACTGCTGCGATAAAACGACGCATCCCATCGCGGCAACCCGCTCAACAGGTTTTCGATAACATAGCCTTCAAATGAAGCGCCATACATGGGTGAAGCAAACAGATCTTCGTAAGTTTCAATACCCAGCAGTGTATGCAACAAGCCGCTATCACGAATATAACTTTTCGGAGTTTTTACCAGCCGCTTTTTCAAATTACTCGCGTACGCTGGCAAGGTGCGTATCACAAAAGTTTGTTCCAATAAATCGAGATAACGCCGAATACTCGTTGTTGCCATTCCCATGGCTGCTGCCAACTGACTCACATTCAGCAACTGGCCATGATAATGCGCCAACATTCGCCAAAAACGCCGTAACGTAGGCGCAGGAATTGCAAACCCAAGATTGGGAATATCCTGCTCTAGGAATGTTTTGATGTATTCCTCGCGCCAAATAACGCTCTGATGATCACCACTCGCCAGAAAACTGTGCGGGTATCCTCCGCGCAGCCAATGCTCTGCTTGGGCGCTCACACCGACTTCCGGCAAACTAAATGGAGTGATTTCACGATGAGCAATACGACCTGCTAGTGATTCACTACTCTGCTGGATCAACTCACGCGAAGCCGAACCCAGAATCAAAAACTGCCCTCGACGCTGGCGGCGGTCAATTTCGCTGCGCAACAATGGAAACAATTCTGGCTGCCGCTGAATTTCATCCAAACAGATAAACTGATCGCCGAACTGACGAAAAAAGGCCTCTGGGTCTCTCAGCTTGTTGAGATTAGATTCCCGCTCCAAATCAAGGTATAGGCTATTGGGGTGTTGGCTGCAAATCTGCTGCGCCAGTGTAGTCTTACCCACTTGACGCGCACCCAGCAGCGCCACCGCTGGGAATTGCTCCAGCAACTGATTGATACCTGACAGAGCCTTATCTCTTTCAATATCCATGCAAATTAAACCAACAATGTTTAATTTACATGAATTCTATGCTGGTAACGAATACAGGTCAAACCCACGAGGCGACACCACGCGGCACATCTCTACCCCACTTCCGCCAAATTGCCTTTGCTTTCCAACCAATCTTTGCGATCGCTGGCGCGTTTTTTGGCGAGCAGCATGTCCATCATTTCGTCGGCGTTATCAGCGGCTTCAATCGTGAGCTGCACGAGGCGGCGTGTGTCTGGGTTCATCACCGTTTCGCGCAACTGCATTGGGTTCATTTCACCCAAGCCTTTGAAGCGTTGCACATTGGGTTTGCCGCGTTTGTTTTCAGC
>CAZHQZ010000174.1:0-2781 GCA_964534675.1 uncultured Pseudomonadales bacterium
CCGGACTTTCCTCCACCTCTTGCGAGGCAGCGATTGTCTGGCCAACTCCGCGCGCAAGAATAATTGCACCGCGCGCTGTTGGCAATCCGCTTTTATGCAGCTTATTTCTTTAGTTTGAAATTGGTTTTGCTGCGATCCCACACATTTCCGCTCAAGCCTTTTTCACGCAACTTGTATTTTTGCACTTTGCTTGTGGGTGTCATGGGCAGCTCGCTGACGAACTCGATATAGCGCGGCACAAAAAAGTAAGGCGCAGTGTTGTTGATAAACGTTGCCAGCTCTTCTGCACTCACCACCATATTTGGTTTCAACACCACATCAATTTTTAATTCTGCTTCGCTTTGAATATGTTCAGAGGGAATACCAAAACACGCCACCGCTTGCACGGCGGGATGCTGCATCACAGCATGCTCCACTTGCAACGAAGAAATATTGCGACCTTTGTCGCGAATGTAATCACTTTTGCGATCGACAAAAAAGTAATCGCCGTCGCCGTCGCGCACACCGAGATCGCCAGTGCGATACCACTCACCAAAATAAGCATTGTTTGTGGCCTCTGGATTTTCAAAATAACCATTGAAAATAGCGTAGGGGCGCTGCGAACGCAGACAAAACTCCCCCGGCGTTCCCGCTGGGCACTCGTTGCCTGCGTCATCGCGAATAGAGACATCCATACCCGTGGCCACTGCGCCCAAACAATTTGGCTTCCATTGTTTTTCGCCATCTTCCAAGCAGCGCAAAATCAATGCCGCTTCGCTTTGCCCGAAGCCTTTTTGCACTTTTTCTAAACCGAAGCGCTGCATAAACGGTTTGGTCATGTGCGGTGGCAGTGGAATGACATTGGCGTAGCGCAAAGTAGTTTTCGCATCCTCCGGCGTTTCTGGCGCATTCCACAGAAACATGTGCATCGCTCCTAACGTCGTGGTTTCTGTCGCGCGGTAATGTTTGATGCGCTGCCAAAAATTGGAGGCGGAAAAATGCTCATCCAACGCCACGGGAATACCGACAATCAGCGCGCGAAACACACTGGTGATCCACGCGCCGGTGTTGTACAACGGCATACAGTTGTAAATCACATCTCCCGCTTTTACGCCAAAATATTCTTTAGCACTTTCAGCGGCATTGATCCAGACATTGTGCGGCTGCATCACGCCTTTGGATTTTCCCGTAGTGCCGGATGTCCACAAAATCGCGCAGGTGTCGCCGTAATTTATCGCAACAGCTTCTGGCTCTGCATCGGGCAAGGTATCAAACGACGCAAGATCCACCGCGCCTGACGGCAATGCGCCACCTTCATTGATTTTTACCAACAGCGAACTGTACGCCGTCGGTTTCACCGCTTCTGCGATGCGTGGATATTTATCGGTATCCGTAATCAACACTTTTCCTTTGCTGTCTTCTATCGCTTCGGTGAGCCACTCGCCTTTGTAATCGCCGTTGATCGGCACCCACACCGCACCGAGTTTATTGGCGGCAAACGCCAGCATGATGAACTCCACACAACTGCGCATAAAAATAATCACGCGATCGTCTTTTTGCACGCCCAGTTGTTGCAACCCTGCGGCGTAGCGATTCACACTGCGATTCACTTCCGCAAACGTATACACGCGATCGTCCACGAGATAACAGGGCGCATCGGGGATCGCCTGCGCTTGCAGCATCAAAACACGCCCCAAGGTGCGATCGGCTGGGTTATCCAATGGCAATATGTGCATGACAGAATCCTTTTCTTGCGAAAAAATGGTGGCTTACACTACCAGCGCCCACACAAACAGCACAAGCTGCTGCACTGCGGCTTCCCACTACCGACTATCGACTTTTTCACTCTCCACTCTTGCTAGAGTGGAAAACATTTTCACAAGGAACGACAAACATGAGCAGCGCACCAAACAACGACAGCAACACTTACGACTACATTGTGGTGGGCGGTGGCTCCACCGGCTGCATCGTCGCGGGCAGGCTCGCAGAAGCCGGTGCGGGTTCTGTCTTACTGCTGGAAGGGGCAGATCGCGCCGAGGCCAACCCCGAAACGCTGAGCGCCGACGGTTTCAAATACGCCTTCGCCAATGACAAAGTGATGTTGGATCGCATGAGCGCCGAGCAAGCTCACTGTGGCCAACGCACGCTGTACGCAGGTTCTGGGCGCGGCATGGGCGGCAGCGGCAGCGTCAACGGCATGGTGTACACACGCGGCGACCGATTGGATTTCGCGCAGTGGCCCACGGGCTGGCAATGGGACGATGTCGAACCCTCATTCCAACAACTCGAACAACGCTTGCGCCCGCGTCACCGCGAAGCCACAGCGTTCACCGAAACTGCACTTACTGCCGCAGAAGCCGCCGGCTTTCAACGCAAGCACGGTTTGAATGACGGCCACTTAAATGGCTTCATGGGCTACAACGATATGAACTACGAGGGTGATAAGCGCCGCAGTTCGTATGTGGCTTTTGTGGCAGAAAACACGTCTTCCGCGCTCACAGTAAAAACTAAAAGCCTTGTGCAAAAAATTCTGTTTGACGATCAGCAGCGCGCCACGGGCGTGGAAGTTGTTATCAACGGCAAAACACAAATCGTCAACGCGCGCCGTGAAGTGGTGTTGTGCGCTGGCGCATTAGAAACACCAAAATTATTGATGCTGTCTGGTGTGGGGCCTAAAGAGCATTTGCAATCTTTCAATATTCCACTGATAAAAGATGTGCAAAGCATTGGCAGCAATTTGCAAGATCACCCCAATGTTTCGCTATTTTTCCAAGGCAGAAAACCGGTCGATTTTCGCTACCC
>CAZHQZ010000175.1:0-2779 GCA_964534675.1 uncultured Pseudomonadales bacterium
GCCACTTCATTGGCGATCATGGCGCGATTGGTATAAGCGGTGAAATTAAGATGGCGCGCCTCTAACAAGGCTGCGCTGTAGGCGACAGAATCCGCTGCGTTTTGCACTTCCATTTTGTCGCGTGTCAGTTGCGAGGTGTTAAACAACACCAACAACGACAGCATTAACACCGTGAGAAATAATAAAACGAGCAGCATGGCTTGGCCGCGCTGCCGTAAAACGGCAGCGTGCCATGACAACCACAGCCAGCGCGGATTCATCCCTGACTGACGTCAGAAAAATTACTTCTGACCTTGCTGGTTGTCGTCAAACGTGCCCATGCCTTCCACGGTGCCAGCTTCTTTCTCAGCTTCTGCCGCACCTTTTTTGGCGGTGTCTTTAGACTGCTGACCAGACAATTCCGTAGAAACGTCTGCCACTGCGCCTTGCATGGTTTGACCAAAATAGCTGTATGCCGCAATACCGGCAATCGCAATCAAAGCCACGATAATGATGTATTCCGTCATACCTTGACCCAGTTGTTTCAGCTTGTTTTTTGCAGAAAAGTTTTTCATAACACACTCCACGCTGTTGCGGCTTAAAAAAGGGAATCAAACAGGGCAAGCCGTAAACCCTGCTGACAAAACATTAGATATTGCAATCGGTGTCGTATTTCCAATCAAACACTTGTGCCTGATGCGTTACCAAGCGAAAAACTTGACCCGCAACCGGCACACCTTCGCGATCAAAACCTGCCATGTGCAAATTCATATAAGAACCGGCGACACCTTTTACATTGAACTCCAACACATAGGCATTGAACTCACCACTCTGCGACGGCAATTTTTCACGCACGATGCCCAAAACTTTTTGGCGATTTTCATGGTTCACCGAAAAATGGCGTGAGATTTTGATGGGATGCAGCGCCTTGCCACTGGTTTCCAGCCACACTTGTGATGGCGTGAAAAAATAGCCGGAGCGAAACGGATCGGGATAAACGGCGATTTTTACCGTATCAAATTGCGCTTCAGGCGCATTGCGATAATGCGCAGCCTTACTGTTGCCCACGGGATCAGGAATCACCGGCAGCGGCACGAGCACACCAGGGCCTACGCTATGCTGGTTAATTTCACGCGGTGCTAGCAATTGAATACGCGCAGTGAGATCAGCTTGCGGGCGATATTGAGCAAAATACGCAGGCTCCCCTCCCTTGTAATTGCGCACTTGCGCACAAAAAGCATCTTTGTGATTGGGGTTGTCTATGGCATTTTCTGGCAAAAACACATAACCACTCTCAGTGGCTACCGATGCACAACCACCCAACAAACCGGCACAAAAAATGCTAGCAAAAACGGATACAGTAAAGCGAAAACGCCAACTTTCCATGACAATACAATTCCTCTATTTTTTATTTAAGAAGGTCAACAAAATCTTCAGACAGATCGCGGATTTTTATACTCATTAATTTGGCTAGACTGCGCAGAATAACCACACCAATATCGGCATGTTGATTCAGCAACAACTCAAATCCTTTGCGCGTTAGCACCATTAAAATGGTTTCTTCCAAGGCGGTGACTGTCGCGGAACGCGGGGCGTATTCAATCATCGCCATTTCACCAATCAACTGCCCACGGCGCAGCACCGCCAGCTCTACAGAGCGGCCGGACTGATTTTTTTTGGTGATTTGCAACTTGCCTTGCACGACATAGCAGAGGAAATCCCCTTGGTCGCCTTCCTTGAACAGCACCTCACCTGCATCCAGATGGGTTTCATACATGTGCTCTTCAACAATCTCTCGATCTGATTCACTCAAACCGGAGAACAGAAAGGACTCTTCGAGAAACGTTTCAATTACGTTTTCCATACGTTCCTAGCAATCCTGATTGTTATAGTGGGATTAGTGTAACTGGCTTTTGCAAAAACAGGAACTAAATGCCGATTGCGTAATCTCAGCGCGCCATTCAACAGGCTACCGCCCCCCCTGTAATCCGTTGACTCCCCTACCTCAAAAAAGTATCGTTCCGCGTCTTTTATTCGCCCTATTCCAAGTCGCAACCGAGCCTCCCATGAGCAAAGCACCTGCTAAATCCCCTGCCTCAAAATCTGCCAAATCTGCTGCACCCATCCCTACATTAAAAAACCCCTTTGCCGAGCACTGTGAAGTCGCCTTTAAGATTCCAGGGCAGCACAGCTACGAACCAGGCCTGTATGAAGCCACGCTCAAAATGGGGCATGACTTAATTCAGCGCCCCAAGCTGGCATCAGGTGTGAGCAGTATCCAACGCCAACACCTCAAGAAGCGCATGACGGTATGGGAGCGCATTCAAGTGCTGGCCGACCACGACAGCGAACCCAATGTGCTGTACCAAAACTGGGGGCCAAACCTCGACGGCGCCAGCTTGGTCACTGCCATCATCAAAGTGAAAGGCCGCGACGTTGCCGTTTACGGCCACGATTTCACCGTGCGCGCCGGTTCGATGGATGCCACCAACGGTGAAAAAATTGCGCGCCTGTTCACTATGGCCGGCAAGCTCGGCATTCCTTTGGTGGGCATGAACGATTCCGCCGGTGCCTATGTACCAGCCGGTGTGGGCGGTTTGGACGGCTACGCTGAAGCATTTACCGCGCTGCGCAAAATCTCCGGTCGCGTGCCTTCTTTAATGTGCATGTTTGGCTTCAACGCCGGTGGCGGCTCTTACCTGCCGCGCCAAGGCAGCTTCGTGATTCAGCCCAACGAAACCTTCTTCGGTTTGACCGGCCCCGGCGTGGTGAAATCGGTACTCGGCGAAGATGTGACGCC
>CAZHQZ010000176.1:0-2771 GCA_964534675.1 uncultured Pseudomonadales bacterium
CGGAACTTGACGAACTCCGGCGCATCACCCATCGCACGTGCAGTGTTGCCAAACAGCGCTTCTTTTTGCGCAGCACTCATCAACTGGAACAATTTGCGCGGCTGCTCAAAATAATTGCTGTCGTCGTTGTGGAAGCTCCAGTGCTGCGCATCGCCACTGATTTTCAACGGCGGCTCGGCAAATTCAGGTTGTGCCTGCCACTGCCCGAAGCTGTTGGGTTCGTAGTGCGGCACACCGCCGTAGTTGGCATCGGCACGACCCTGGCCGTCACGATGATTGCTGTGTACCGGACAGCGCGCCGCATTCACCGGAATTTGCTGATAGTTCCCGCCCAGGCGGTAGCGTTGCGCGTCGGCGTAATTGAACAGGCGTGCCTGCAACATGCGGTCGGGGCTCACACCAATACCGGGCACCAGATTGCTTGGTGCAAAGGCGCTCTGTTCCACATCCGCAAAAAAGTTTTCAGGATTTTTGTTCAACTCGAACTCACCCACTTCAATCAGCGGATAATCCCCGTGCGGCCAGACTTTTGTCAGATCAAACGGATGGTACGGCACTTTTTCCGCATCCTGTTCCGGCATCACCTGCACATACATTGTCCACTTGGGAAAATCACCACGCTCAATGGCCTGATACAAATCCGCCTGATGGCTTTCACGATCTTTTCCAACCACAGCTTCCGCTTCGGCATCGCTCAGGTTTTTTATACCTTGCTGCGTTCTGAAATGAAACTTCACCCAGAAACGCTCGCCTTTCGCATTCCAGAAGCTGTAGGTGTGCGAACCAAAACCGTGCATGTGACGGTAGCTGGCGGGAATACCACGATCACTCATCACTACAGTAATCTGGTGCAGGGCTTCCGGCAGCAATGTCCAGTAATCCCAGTTATTGCTGGCGCTGCGCATATTGGTGCGCGGGTCGCGTTTGACCGCCTTGTTCAGATCGGGAAACTGGCGTGGATCGCGGATAAAGAAAACCGGCGTGTTGTTGCCCACCATATCCCAGTTGCCTTCCTCGGTATAAAACTTGAGGGCAAAACCGCGAATATCGCGCTCGGCATCAGCTGCGCCACGCTCACCAGCCACCGTGGTAAAGCGCGCAAACATTTCGGTTTTCTTTCCGACTTTTTCAAACAGTTTTGCGCGCGTGTATTTTGTGATGTCTTTCGTCACGGTAAAGGTTCCGAACGCGCCGGAGCCCTTGGCGTGCATACGCCGCTCAGGAATCACTTCCCGCACAAAATTGGCCAGCTTTTCATTCAGCCACACATCCTGTGCCAGCAACGGGCCACGCGCACCAGCGGTGAGGCTGTCGCGGTTGCTGACAACCGGCGCGCCGAAATCGGTGGTCAGGTGCGTGACAGGGCATTTTTTCATATCGTCGTTTTTCATAATGTTCCCCTTCGTGCTTTTGGTGTGATAAGAAACTGCCATAGCAGGGTAAACAGTAACAGGTCGCCTGTAAAAGTCATTTTTCTTATCGTCACCATAGCTGCTTAAGCCGAGCAGTTAGTTTTGCATTATATGTCAGGCAGATAAATGCCAATTTTATGGCGCGCTTCGTTAATCAACTAATCTGGAGACTTCAAACTTTTAGGTAATACGCCCATTTTTCTAGCCGCAATCATCCGCATGCGCCCATGGCGTCGCCCTGGGGGCTGTTTCCAGAACAATAACTGGACATACGGAAAACCCAACCAATGCAAGATGCCTTCCATCACCTTCGGCCCTGTAGGCAACCACGCCAATTGATGCACTCCAGACATCGGATTCTCAACACCTTCAATATACATTTTCAGACAACCATCGTTTTCTCCAATGGCCGTGTCCGTATCGAATACCAACACTTCATCCACACGTTTGGTGACCAGACTCAATGCGTGCACAGGGTCTGGCAGATGATAGAAAATACCCTTGAACAAGCAGATGTCAAAACGCTCATCACCAAGCAAACCATCTGCTTTCAACAAATCACATTGCTCAAAACGGATGACTTCACGGTTGCCGGGCAAATGATCGCGCAAAAAATTTGCCTGCCGAATCCAATGCTCGCGCACATCAAACCCCAGCACATGCTCCGCACCCAAATCACGCGCCAGCAAGCTGTAGCCTCCACCATTACAGGCCACATCCAAGAAACGCTTGCCGACCAACCCGTCTGGATAGATATGCGTTAATACTTTGCCAATTTTTTTTGGATCAACCGCATTTGGGCGCTCATTGAGTAGGTCATTCCCATCAGCGGTTCTCAAGCCCTCACCTACTGGCATATCGAAGTGCCACGGTGCAAGTTCGCGCAGTTGATCGAGTGTGATCGACATGTATACCCTTAACCACATCTAAAGCAACCTATTAGAAACCATTGAATTGACTTTGCATACATCCATATACTGAGCGAACTCTTCAAGCAGAAGATCGGGGCCGATTTGGATTCGACGCCGGTTACAAAGCTTCGGGGGCATGCCGAGATGGCAACCAATCTCGTAAATCAAAGTTGCAAACTATTAGTTGCCAACGACGACAACTACGCTCTAGCTGCTTAATCGCAGCTAGCGGTTGCTAGCAAGGTGTCTGTACCGCGCTACTGACTGTCATATAGAACAGAATCGTGGAGCGGTGCGCCTGGCGCCAATCCCCTAAAACTTACAGGCTCGCTGTTCACGTCCTGCCCGCCGGGCTGTGCATGGTTAAATCAATCGACGGACCTAAGCATGTAGATCTCGCAGTAGCGGACTGACGGACAGGGGTTCAACTCCCCTCGGCTCCACCAAT
>CAZHQZ010000177.1:0-2755 GCA_964534675.1 uncultured Pseudomonadales bacterium
ATCTGGCCAGCTACCTGAAAGCCGCAGCCGACCCGCTGCGCCTGCTGGTGCTGCGCCTGTTGAAGCAGGACTCTTTTGCCGTGTTGGAGTTGTGCGCACTGCTGGATGTGAAGCAGTCGGGCATGAGTCATCACCTGAAAATTCTGCTGCAATCCGGCTTGGTGGTGACACGGCGCGAAGGCAACACCATTTTTTATCGCCGCAGCACGGCGGCCGAATGCGACAGTGCCGCGCACGAGCGCGCAGACATGCAGCAGGCCTTGTTCGCTTATGTGGATAACTGGTTGTTGGATGCCGACATCGCGCAGCGTTTAGCGCAAGTGCAAAAAGAGCGCATCGTCAGCTCGCGACAATTTTTTGCGGAAAACGCTGCCCTGTTTCGCGAACAGCAGGAACAAATTGCGGATTACGAATTGTACGGTTCAGCCGTGGCGGCATTGTTAGATCGCCTACCTCTGCCTTCGCGCAAACAAGCCTTGGAAATTGGCCCTGGCAACGGACAATTTCTGCGCGAACTCGCGGCGCGTTTTGATGCCGTGCTCGCGTTGGATAACAACCCGCCGATGCTGGCGCAGGCCGCAGAGTATGTGCAGGCACAGCAGTTAAAAAATGTGGCTTTGCGCTGCGGTGAAATTGCAGAGCTGCCAGCAGATTTTCACCCCGATTGTGTGGTGCTAAATATGGTGTTGCACCACACGCCATCGCCAGCAGAAGTGATTGCGGAAGTGAGCCGCGTGTTGCCCGCGCAAGCGGTGTTGTTGGTGTGTGAGTTGTCACACCACCAGCAGAGTTGGGTGCGCGAGTCTTGCGGCGATATTTGGCTGGGTTTTGAACCGAGCGAATTAACCACTTGGTTGGCACAATCCGGCTTTGCTTGCGAGCACAGTCAATATTTGGCGCTGCGCAACGGCTTTCAAATTCAAATTCATGCGGCGCGCAAGTTGCCGGTTTCCATCCACACTGTTTAGTTTTTTTGTTTTCGTTATAGGAGCGTTTTTATGTCTGAATATTCTGTTTTTACTTCTGAGTCTGTTTCCGAAGGGCATCCAGACAAAATGGCTGACCAAGTGTCAGACGCGATTCTCGATGCGATTCTCGATCAAGATCAGTACGCGCGCGTGGCCTGTGAAACGCTGGTGAAAACCGGCGTGGCGATGGTGGCGGGTGAAATCACCACCACAGCCGTGGTGGATTACGAAAAAATTATTCGCGGTGTGATTAACGACATCGGCTATCACAGCTCGGATGTGTATTTCGATGGCAGCACTTGCGGTGTATTGAATTTGCTCGGCCAACAATCGCCCGATATTGCGCAGGGTGTGGATCGCGCCAAGCCAGAAGATCAAGGCGCAGGTGACCAAGGTTTGATGTTTGGTTACGCGGCGAATGAAACCGATGTGTTGATGCCTGCGCCGATTCAATACGCGCACCGTTTGATGGAGCGTCAAGCCGAAGCGCGCAAATCCGGTTTGCTGCCGTGGTTGCGCCCCGATGCGAAATCACAAGTCACTTTCCGCTATGAAAATGGCAAACCAATTGCGGTGGATGCGATTGTGTTGTCTACACAGCACGCGGCCGATGTCAGCGATAGAGATATTCACGACGGCGTGATGGATTTGGTCATCAAACACGTTATTCCTGCGCAGTGGATGTCGAAAGAAACCAAAATCTACATCAACCCCACCGGTCGTTTTGAAATCGGTGGCCCAATGGGCGATTGCGGTTTGACCGGCAGAAAAATCATTGTCGATTCTTACGGCGGCATGGCGCGTCACGGCGGCGGCGCCTTCTCCGGCAAAGATCCATCGAAAGTGGATCGCTCGGCGGCGTATGCCGGCCGTTATGTGGCAAAAAATATTGTCGCGGCGGGTTTGGCAGATCGCTGTGAAATTCAAGTGTCTTATGCGATAGGTGTGGCCGAGCCGACATCGGTTTCTATTAATACTTTTGGCACCGGCAAAGTGTCGGATGAAAAAATTGTGCAATTAGTGCGTGAGTTTTTTGATCTGCGTCCTTACGGGCTAACTAAACAGTTGGATTTGCTGCACCCGATTTATCGCCCTACCGCTTCTTACGGTCACTTTGGCCGTGAATCCGTAGAAATTGTGTATAACGGTAAACAACACACTGCGTTCACTTGGGAAAAAACCGACAAGGCGGATGCACTGCGCGATGCGGCGGGTTTGAAATAAGTCAGTTGTTTCTTGCGGTAGCGCAACAAGACCTGCGAGGCTTCAGATCTTGTTGCGCTGTGCAGCGTGCCGATAGGGGCGAGGTTATTTCCCTATCGTCATCGCTTGTGCTCCTGATATAACAGCCATTTTCCCCACATCTCTCACCATTTTGAACGTAGCAGGGTCGCGTTTATCCGCTGGTGGTGATGAGGTAATCATATCGGCGTAACCATCGCCATCAATGTCACCGATGCTGGCCAGTGCTTGTCCGTAATAATCTTTGGGCGATTGACCGGCAATGACGAACAGTTTTTTTCCGGTTTCATCCAAGCCATAAACAGCGCCGACATCGCGCAGCCATTTGCCCGTTAAGGGATTGATTTTGTCGCGGCGATAGGCGCCAGCAATCAGATCTGCATGGCCGGAGTGATCGAGATCACCGCCCGCGGCAACGCTGTAGCCAAACATATCGCCAGCGGCTTCGCCATTAATTTTGAACAGGCGACTGCCATCAAGACCGGAGTAAGCGTAAACCGCGCCCGCATTTTTCATTTTTTTGTTGGTCAGTGCATTGGCGGGAT
>CAZHQZ010000178.1:0-2729 GCA_964534675.1 uncultured Pseudomonadales bacterium
TGCCAAAAGAAAAATTACCGCAAGAAATAATTGCTTGCCCACAACACCAGCAACTTGCGCAGGAATCTGCTGAGCAATCCATCGTGCTGCTGCAAAACAACGGTCTGTTGCCGTGGAGCAAACAGCAGCTCACCGGAAAAACTATCGCTGTAATTGGCGAACTGGCCGCACTGCCCTGCTTGGGCGATCACGGCAGCAGTCGTGTATCGCCGCCACACGTCGTTACATTTCTTGCCGGCTTGCAGGAATATGCAAAAGACAATATTTGCATTGTGTACTGTGATGGCAGCGATATTGCCAAAGCAGAACGCATCGCCAGCACGGCTAACACTGTGTTGCTGGTTGGGGGTTATCACGCCGAAGACGAAGGTGAAAATCTCACGTCGAATCGCAAACCGGTTGCCAATCCCAAAGTGCCGCGCGGCGGTGATCGCGCTACGCTGCATCTCGACGCGCATCAACAACAATTGATCTCTGCTGTTTGCACCGCCAACCGCGACACCGTGGTTGCACTCGTGGCTGGCAGTGCTGTGATGATGAACGACTGGCAAGAAAAACCAGCCGCCATACTGCACACAGGTTACGTCGGCATGAATGGCGGACACGCCTTGGCACGCATTTTATTTGGCGATGTAAATCCATCAGGAAAACTCCCTTTCACGATTCCCGCCAACGAAAACCAACTACCACCTTTTAATTGTTGGGCAAGCACAGCGCATTACGATTATTTCCACGGCTATACACTGTGCGATCACTTACAGCAACAGCCAGCTTTCGCGTTTGGTTTTGGGCTGTCTTACACGCATTTTCAATGCAGCGCACCGCAAATACTGCAAACTTTGTACACCTCGCAAGACACTCTTAAAATTACCGTCGCAATAAAAAACATAGGCAAGCGCAAAGGTCGTGAAGTAGTGCAGTGCTATATCGGGGAAGCACATCCAACTACCGAACCCACAGCCATCAAAAAACTTGTCGCGTTTGAAAAAATAGAACTGGCTGTCAGCGAGGAAAAATCTATCACCTTGCACATCCCTGTAAAACAACTGGCACGTTATGATGCCAGCACCAAACAGTGGCGCGTTAATACTGGCTTGTATCGGGTTTGGGTAGGCACTTCATCGCGCCTCGTAGATTTACAAACATTCACGCTAACAATAAACACATGATGCAATGCCCTAAATGCCAATACACGCGCAAACCGAGTGACACGCATGTGCACGATGGCGTCTGTCCTGCCTGTGGCATTGCCTACCAAAAATGGTTAGACAAGCATCAAGCCGAACACACGTCAGCTATTTCTGAAAACATCTCAAAAAATACTGATGAAGACTTTTCGAATGATAGCGACGAAACACCCAACAGCTTTTTCTCCCGCTTATTGATTACTTTTACTGACACACCATCCACCGTAGACCCAGCAATATTTTGGTTGCGCGCTGCACTCTTACTTGCTCTGATATTTTGGTGGGGCGGGATGGCAATGCACGGCATAGACTGGGAAGTTATCGGCGGCTCGTTCATGCACAACATAGACCTCGCCTTCCACGAGTTCGGTCATGTTTTTTTCAGGCCTTTCGGCACCTTGATGATGTTTCTCGGCGGCAGCCTGTTTCAAATTTTATTGCCGCTTGTGCCCTTGGCTGCTTTTACGTTTCAACAGCGCGACAACTTTTCTGCGGCATTGATGCTGTCTTGGTGCGGACAAAACTTTATTGATGTTGCGCCATACATACGCGATGCCGAATACCGCGCCCTACCACTAGTTGGCGGTGCCAGTGAAGCCAATCACGACTGGGGCAATATTCTCACTATGCTGGATGCCGTACCAAGCTGCTACGCGCTGGCAAAAATTAGTTTTACGATAGGCGTAATCGTGATGAGTCTAGGTTTTCTATGGGCAATTTATATGTTGCGGCTGCAATATCAAACGATGCAAGCCGAGGAGCTTTAATCACCTTCTTCGTTTTCTTCTTGCTCAAGCCTTGCTGCAAGCACGCTATCTTCTGCATTCAACACCGTCAACGCGCGGCGCACGCTGCTAGTCAAACCTGCACGCCACGGATGTTGCTTAACGCCAAAAGTGTTGCGAATTTTTCCGCAATCCAATGCCCATGACAATGGCATCGCAGCCTCCGCCATTTCCTGCATATCGGTCACTAAATCCAACTCCGACTGACTTTCAACAATTTGTTTTATCAAACGCGCAAAATCGTAATAGCTGATCGCATCCGTTCCGCTGTAGTGATAAACACCCCACGGCTCAATGCCGCAACTCAATTGATACAGCAGCGCCACAATGACGCGCGCTGCATCGCGCACAGACGTTGGACAAAAGCGATAACGCGCCGATACACGTGCGGAACCGCCACTTCGCCACGCTTTCAACAAATCGGTCAGCACGTTTTGACCAATACTGCTAAACAATTCGCCCGTGCGCAAAATGACATAGCGTGGACAAGTGTCTATCACGGCGCGCTCACCCGCCCAGCGCAGTGCACCGTAAGTGGTTTGCGCATCTGGCTCATCGGTTTCACGATACGCCGTCATCTGTTGCCCAGAAAAAACCTGGCAATCCGATAACTGCAACAAAAAACAATTCGTCATTGCGGCAGCCAGCGCCAATAACTCCGGGTTATGCGCGTACTGCACAGCCTGCTCACTGGAAGTGGGATCAATATCACCACCACCAAACGGCAAATGCTGCACATTGACGATGCCGTGAATTT
>CAZHQZ010000179.1:0-2724 GCA_964534675.1 uncultured Pseudomonadales bacterium
CAGCACAGATCGCCACTTGCCGCTGCCGGAACACATGCCAGTGTTGTTGATTTATCTCACCGCCAATGTGGACAGCGAAGGTAAAGCGATTTTTCTGAACGATATTTATAATCAGGACAGCAAACTGGCAGCGGCGTTGGTGAAGCGTTGATGGGAAGGGTTAGGCTATACCCTTCCACAGTAAGGTCAAGGGGCAGCTACAAGTAGCAATATAGTGCGAAGCTGTAGCGAATAGGGACTTCCTGTAAGCGCAGCGTGGACATTCAGACTTTAGAAGAATCATGGATTTCTCTCCACTCATTAGCAAGCACAGGAAGCCGACTAATAACTTCTCGACCAAAAATCACTTCATCAACGTAACCCATATGCAGCATATCAATCATTCTGCAAAGATATGAGCGACCACATTCCCACCAAGCAAAATGGTCATCAATAAATAAAACATGCTGCACTTTTCGCCCAGATGCCATTTTAAGCTCCTCCAATTCCATACCATCAAGCAAGGTTTCATATACACCGTCAGCGACGCGGCTGCCAAATGTAGTGGTGTAGTAATACTCTTTAATTTCCCATATCGCCACAGGATTGACCACCGAAGGAAATGCTCCATCAATGCGCCGCGATAGAGTTCGCAGCGGCATCGAATCATGAGTCATTGTTGTTAAACTGCGAGGATCATAATCGCATGGTGCTTCCCCGATGCTTGCCTCAATCAGCATATTTACCATGCCCGTTAAAAAAGCGTAGTTTTTCTTTTCCGCTTTTTGCTTATTCATTGGTAGTGGGCATTTAGGCTGGAGTTTATTTTTTAAGTGGTTGAATTCAATTTCAGCCGCCTCCTTTTTCATGAGGTTATGTTGTACTGTGTTGTTCAAAATATCTGCTCGATATGAGAAGTAGGCAAACAACTGGTGGCCTAAGTCTGTTGGCGTACCATTTTCATGCGCAATGTGGGACGTAGTTAGGTCAAGGATTGAAAATTTCTTACGAATAGATTCCAAGGATGGAATTTTTATTGATTTTGCACCACGTTTGGTATAGCCAACTTCTTGACTAATGGTTCGTACATTTGCCCAGAATTCTTTTGGTTGTGCGAGAAAAAGAGGATTAGCCTTCAAGGTACCGCTCCACAAAATTAGTCAACGGAATGCCGACCGCTTTGCATACGGCTTCAAGCTCAATCAGATCTAGACGTTGCTCCCCATTCTCATACTTAGACACATAGGACTGAGTTTGCCCTATCTTTTCAGCCAGTTGAGACTGGGTAAGGTTGGCATCAATGCGGACTTGGCGTAACAATGCGGCGAGATGATCTTTTTTCATGCCGCACAATCTAGATTCTAAGTTGGAATATTCAAAATTAGAATGTTAGAATATCACCTGATCCTATGGAGCTTCTTCTATGCTCACCTCAGCCGCCAACCTGCATTCATGTTTGTTCACTGCTGAAGATACGCCCCTGCCTTCGTCTGGGGGTGATAAACCCTTTCGTATACAGCTACTGAAGTGGATTGGCAACAAACAAAAGCAAGCTGACGAAATCATTGGATATTTTCCGGAAAATTTTGGCACATATTTTGAGCCATTCCTTGGCAGTGGTGGTGTTCTTGGAGTTTTGGCTCCCAAAAAAGCAATCGCAAGTGACACATTTTTGCCACTGGTTGAGATATGGCAAATGCTTCATAACGATAAGGAAAGACTTAAAGAAGAATATTCTGAACGCCATGCGTTGATTAATGCATTAGGAAAAAAAGCAGCATACGAATATGTACTGGCGCGCTACAATAACAAACCAAATGGTGCTGATCTGTTATTTCTCTGTCGTGCATGTTACGGCGGTGTTGTTCGTTTTAGAAAAAGTGACGGCTACATGAGTACACCTGTTGGTTCCCATGATCCTGTTTCGCCTGATAGCTTTTCTAAGCGAGTAGATGTATGGCATGCACGAACTCAAGGAGCGTGCTTTATTCATTCTGATTTTGCTGATGTTATGCGCCAAGCCAAAAAAGGTGATTTAGTTTACTGCGACCCACCATACACAGATAGCCAAACTATTTTATATGGTGCTCAAGCTTTTTCTCTGAAAAGACTTTTTGATTCTATTCAGGAATGTAAAAGGCGTGGTGTTTTTGTGGCGCTGAGCATTGATGGAACAAAATTTTCAGGACGTAAATTATGTAGCATTCCTATTCCAGATGGACTATTCCATCGTGAAAAGTTTGTCACTGTTGGCCGCTCAATGCTAAAGCGTTTCCAGATGGATGGTCAGAGCCTTGAAGATCATGAAGTTCGTGACCGTTTACTACTAACCTACTAGCACCCAATGTTGGAATTAAGCGGCAACTGAAACCGGCATAGCAATGCGAAACAGTACTAGATATCTGCTGCCGGATGGTTTTGAGGTTACTGAAAAAACTTACCGAAACAACTGCGCAAAGTTTTCTGGCACCGGCTTCAAACAGCTCGCCTGATAATCAAAAGTCAGCATGGCGGTTTTGGCAACGGCACACAGCTGACCTGTTTTCAGATTGGTGACGCGATACACAAAATCGCAGCCGTATCTGGAAAAATCCTGCGCGGCCACTTCGATTTTCAAGCGATCACCGTAGCGTGCTTCCGCCTTGTAGTTGACGGCCAAATCCGCACCGATAAAACCGCGCGGATCTACGCCATTTTCTTGCAGCGGCAAAGAAGAGACGTAACGCAGCCGCGCTTCATTGAGCA
>CAZHQZ010000180.1:0-2709 GCA_964534675.1 uncultured Pseudomonadales bacterium
CGCAGCACTTGTCCGGGCGAAACCAATCCCACCACGGTCAGCGTTTCTGCAATGCGCGTGAGTGAGGCAATCATGTCTGGATAAGTGGTGATGATGTCGCCGCCGCCTTGCGCTGCCATTTCCAACGCATTTTTGCTGGAGCGCAATTCTTCACGAATGACCTCGGCCACAGATTGCACGGTTGATAAGCCGGGGCCGCGCAGATTATTCAGCTCTTCCTCAACATCAGCTTCTGCATAACCCAGAGGATTCACAGCAAAGGCAGAGCGCACTGCTTTTGCTGAAGTGGATTCAGAACCGGAAACGGCAACGATATATACCACCGCGCGCAGCAGTTCTTCATCTACTGGCACATCGAGAAAAGACTCTCCTTGCTGCACCATTTTTTTCAGTTGACGATCCAGCGCGGACAACAACATTTTGCGTGAATTGGGTAACTGCATGCGTTTTTCGCGGATAGCGGATAGCGCCGTTGTCGCGGCCCATAGCACTTTACTAAATGGTTTACCGCTACTGATTGCATCGGTTCTTTCCAGTGCGCGCTGCATCAAACCCAAAGAGTAGTCTGCATTTTGTCCTTGCAAAGTTCCGAGCAAACCCACTTGGTACATGTGTCTAAAACGTCGCGCAGCATCTTGAGAATAAGCAGCGGGCGCGGCGATAGTGTGTTCGCCACCTTGCGCATTCATCGCTAAAAATTGGCTGTCAGGCAATGGTGGCAGTTGTTTGGTTGCGCGAATGTCGTTGATAAACGGCAATAGCAAAACGGGCATTGACTTTTCAAACTGCTGCACATATTCAAAATAGCGCGTGGCAACAAATGCTGCGGTGCTAACGGCGGCTAATGCAGCATCGTAAGAAGCGTCTGCGTTGGGCGGCAGAGATTTCAAGACATCAATAATTTCTGTGGTGAGTAAATCAGCACCCTGTAATTGCACAATGCGAAAAACACCGTCAATTTGCTGGAAACTTTCCAGAGCGGCTGCAACCAAATCCTGTCTATCACGCGCGGAAATAAACTGTTCTAACTGATTGGTAGCCAGTTGTATGGTCGCAAGGAACTCGGCTTTGACTATGTTCAGGGAAGTGAGATTAACAGTACGTTGATCAGACACGCTGGCATCCTGATAGCTAGTTATTGGCAGGCTACCCGCGCCGAACGCATGGTGCCATTTTCTTTTAGTAATCCGAAGATTAGCGCGATTATCTAGGCGGGGTATCAGGATTTCAAGCGGCTACTTCACAATCTCAAGGCGCTAGCGCCGAAAGTGGATAGTGCTATGAAGAAAAAGAGAGAGATGGTGCCCGAGGCCGGACTTGAACCGGCACGGGGTTGCCCCCGAGGGATTTTAAGTCCCTTGTGTCTACCGATTTCACCACTCGGGCTTGCGCGGCAAGCGACTTGCACAAAGGCGCGCATTGTACCAGAAGCTGCGCCGCTCGCTAGCCTGTTATTTGTGCAAAAAGCTGTTGCAATCCAGACATGCGTTGTGTTGTTTTTTGTGCAGCCGCCTCCAACACGCCTCTGCCCGCCCAGAGATCAATTTTTGTTTTAGCGCGCGTCACGGCCGTGTAGACCAACTCGCGCGTTAGCACAGGATTGACATGGGTCGCGTCTAGTTCTGTTGGCAAGACAATCAAAACATGATCGTATTCAGAGCCCTGCGACTTGTGTACGGTGATGGCGTAACTGGTTTCATACGCAGGCATTTGCGCTTTAGAAATCGCTTTGAGTGTGCCGTTGACAATAAAACACGCTTTCAACTGCCCTTCATATTCCAACACCATACCTATATCGCCGTTGTACAGTTTTCGGTGGTGATCGTTTTGCGTCACCATGACGGGTTTTCCGGCATACCAAGCATCCGACGCGTAGCCCAATTTTTCTGCAAGCATACGGTTGATGCCCGTCACACCGTACGGCCCGTCGCGCAATGCGCACAGCACTTGGAATTGTGTTTGTGTCGCTAATATTTTTTCAGGAGATTGTTTGGTTTTTAGTGCCGCTTCTATCCAGCGATAGCCGTGAATGGCTTGCTCTAACCAAGCAGGCCGCCACGCAGATGCTGCATCAAAAAAATGCACCAACACATGCTGATTGTTTTGCATATTAGGTATTGCGCCCGCATTGAGCGCCAAAGCTAACGCGCCAATTTCAGGTGAGTCTTTGTAACGATAACTTTCTTGCAGCACTCGAATGCAAGAACTGCCAGCCAGCGCGCAACAAATATCAGCCAGCACACTGCCCGCCTCTACCGAAGCCAATTGATCTTTATCGCCGAGTAACAGCAAAGTTGCTTTCTGCGGTAAAGCATCCAGCAGGCGGTACATCATGGGCAGATCAATCATGGATGCTTCATCTACCACCAATAAATCACAGGCTATGGGATGACTATTGTTGTGGCGTGGTTTAGGGCTGTGTCCGCCCATACCTAACAGAGAGTGCAGTGTTAAGCCTTTGAGTGCGTGCTTCGCCGTGTCAAATTTAGCGCGCGCTAACGCATTCATCATATTGTTGGCTGCTTTTCCTGTGGGTGCCGCTAATTGAATAATGCACGCAGGGTTCGCTTTTAATTCTTTTTTTATGCGCTCCGATGCATTCCACGTTTTGCCTGTGCCTGGGCCGCCAGTAATAATTTCCAACCGCCCTTCGCTCTGCATGGCAATGAGTTTTTCTGCCACTAAGCGATCAAACGCATAATATTTTTG
>CAZHQZ010000181.1:0-2708 GCA_964534675.1 uncultured Pseudomonadales bacterium
CGCTGCCGCCGTTACACTGCACATTTCCGCAACGCTGCCGTATTTCACACAGGAGAATTGTTATGGCTGTTACCCTCGCAAAAGAAGCGCTCGATGTCGGCATCATCACCAACAACGGCGAAAAAATGCTCGCGTTTTATCGCGATGTGTTGGGCTTGGCGCAAGAACCGTCGATTCCATTTCCGGGCTTAGGCACAATCCATCGCCTCGTTTGCGGCAACAGTATTTTGCGCATCGTCGCGGCGGATAACGCGATTGAGCAAGTGGCAGGTGGTGCGTTTGCCTCGCGCAATGGCATTCGCTATTTGACGATCAACATCAGCAATCTCGATGAAGTCGTCGCCGATTGCAAAGCCTTTGGCAGCCCAATTGCGGTGGATATTCGCGAACTGCGCCCCGGTGTGCGCTGCTGTCAGTTGCAAGATCCAGACGGCAACTACGTCGAATTTATTTGTGCGGGTTGAGTTGATAGGTGTTACGCGCCTAGTTACACTTATTTTCAGTATGGCAGGGAGCCATCATGATAGGGACATTCAGAGATCGTTATCTCGAACGGTTTTATCGAGAGGATGTGCTGCACAGACGAATACCGGCTGCATTGTGCAATAGCCTTTATCGTCGGTTGCAGGTGTTGGATGTCGCTAGTCGAGCGCAAGACTTGTACTCGCCACCGAGCAATCGTTGTGAGAAGTTAGCTGGGCATTTACAGGATTGGTATTCAATCAGGGTAAACAATCAGTGGCGTTTGATTTTTCAGTGGGATGAGGCAAGAGCGCAAGCGTTGAATGTTTATCTGGATAATCACAGTTATCGTTAAGTGCGGAGTTGAATCATGCAAACCACCAAGCGTAAGCCCGCTCCCGTTGGCGATATTCTTCAGGAAGAATTCTTGTCTCCTCTGCAAATTACACAGGGAAAGTTGGCGGAAGCGATGGGGGTGTCTCGTCGAGCGATCAATGAAATTTGTAACAACAAACGCATGCTGACCATTGATATGGCATTGATGTTGGCTAAAGCGCTCAATACCACGCCGGAGTTCTGGCTCAATGTGCAACAACAATCCGACTTGTGGGAGGCATTGCATACACCGGAACGCGCTGCGCGTATTAAGCGCGCACAGCGTGTGGCAGCATAACCTTCGTGCGCTAAAAAACCGTCACCAACGCCACAGCAAGGCCTGCGTAAATCACAATGGAAACCCAGAATGCAGTGGGTGATTCATCGCGGAAAATGGATTTCCCCCAAACGCCAGATTTAACGAACACTTCGCCGCGCAGCACGCAATACGCTGCGTAGGCGGCCACCAATATCCCGATCATTTTGAACACGGTATCGCCTCCGTTTTGTATACAAAAGTGTGAACCATCTGCCTAGCAGGAGTAGACTGCACACACTGTTAACTCGCTTGGAGTCTATCATGGAGCTTTACGGCAGTTTTACCTCACCCTATGTGCGCCACATTCGTATTGCGCTGTTGGAAAGCAGTCTGACCTGTGCGTTTGTGGAAACGGATGCCGCCGCCAGCGCCACGCTGTCGCCCACGCAGAAAGTGCCATTTTTGAAATACACAGAAAATGGTCAGGAAAAGCACTTGAGCGACTCCAGCGCTATTTTGAAGTACATCCGTGAACAATCCGGCAAAACATTTTTCAACGATACCAAAAACACGCTGGCAGATTTCGATAATTTTTGCATGGCAAATACATTGTTGGATGCGGCGATCAATTTGTTTTATCTGGAAAAAGACGGCGTAACACCGGCGAGTAGTGTGTATATGGCGCGCCAGCAGTCTCGACTGCAAACGGGTTTGGCTGAGTTAAACAAGTTGCGCTTTTCTGCGGCGGCTCCTTTTAGCGAGGCCGAGCTGCGCATTGCCTGTTTTCTGGATTGGGCACTGTACAGAAAGCGTTTATCGCTGGAGGGTTTGCCAGCTTTGCAGAAATTGCTGTCTGATATGCGAAGCTACGCACATTTTGCTGATACTGCGCCGCCACAAGTTTAATTCCAGCCGTGGGCTTTTCTGTTACAGATATTTTCTCGGCTGCTTTTTTACAGCGTGATAAAGACACGGCTTTGCAAAATAGCAATGCACTGCGCGTGTTTCACGGCGCGGGCGAAGTGCTGAATGATGGATGCAAAGAAAGTACTTTATTGAAAAACCTCTCGGTTGATCGTTTTGGCGAGCACGCTTGGGTAACGCTGTGGGAAACGCGGGATGGCGATCATCAACAATTTGAAAAGTTGTTACAAAAACCGCTGTGTGATTTTTTGCGCCAGCATTTTGTTTCGGCGGTGTTGCAACTGCGCCCGCGCAAAGGAACGATCAACGATCCTGTGGTTTTGTTTGGTGAGCCGCCAGCGTCGCATTACACGGTGCATGAAGGCTCAGCGCAGTATCGCGTGCAGATGCAAGGCGTAAAACATCCTGGCTTGTTTTTAGATCACGCACCGCTGCGCGCTTGGTTAATTAGCAACAGTAAAAATTTGCGCGTGCTGAATACTTTTGCCTACACCGGCAGTTTGTCGGTGGCTGCGGCTCTGGGTGATGCGGCGCATGTCACGACACTGGATTTATCGAAAGCGACGATACGCTGGGCGCAAGAAAACGGCGAACTCAATGGCTTGCACAATGACAGAGCGCGTTGGATAGCGGGCGATGTGTTCGAGTGGCTGCCGCGTTTGAAACGCGAGATCGCGCAGGGTAAACA
>CAZHQZ010000182.1:0-2707 GCA_964534675.1 uncultured Pseudomonadales bacterium
TAGAATTCGTCGCGGTTGGCAGCCACCACCAATTTGTATTGTGGATGGCATTGCCACGCGAACAAAATTAAGCACATATCATTCTGGTTGTTTGTGTGGCAATACGGAGAGGAAGGCCATAAAAACTGCCGCGAGATAGGCGAGCGATTGCATCAACAACATAAAGAACCACGCCCATGCGTCGCCGGTTTCCATGTCATGCGTAATCAACATGGCTGCTGCTGCGCCCCACAATAAAACAAGAAAAAATAATTCTTCACGGCATTCGGCCAGCGCCAGCATGAAGCCGCCTTGGTCGCGCATTTTTGGCGTGCGGAAAAACGGAATGGTTTTAGTGAAGATGCCGTAAATAATGGATTTGGCAATGGTGTGTGATAAAGCCAAGCCCGCAATCGCCGCGCCGACCGAGGTGCTGAACGGAACTTTCATGTGGCTTTTATAGATGTACAAAATTTTGCCGAGTTTGAAGAAAAAAAGAATCAAAGGCGGTAGTGCAAACACCAGTGCGGGTGGTAAAACTTTGGTGGGCGCCAGTAGCATGGCGGATGTCCACAGCAGTGCGCCGCCAGTAAAAAATAAGTTCATGCCGTCAGCTACCCACGGCATCCAGCCGGCGATGAAGTGGTAGCGCTGACCGCGCGTGAGTTTTGTGTCGCGCCCTTTAAACAAACTGTTGAAATGACCTTTCATGATTTGCATCGCACCGTAAGCCCAGCGGAAGCGTTGTTTTTTGTAATCAATGAAACGATCTGGCATCACGCCTTTGCCGTATGAATTAGAAACATACGCGGCGGATAAACCTTCTTCAAACGCACGCAAGCCGAGTTCGGCATCTTCGGTGATTGTCCATTCTGCCCAGCCTAAACGATCCATCACTTCGCGGCGAATCATCGTCATCGTGCCGTGTTGAATGATGGCGTTGCGATCATTGCGCGTCACCATGCCGATATGGAAAAAACCTTTGTATTCGGCATAGCACAATTTCTTAAACAGCGACCAATCGCCGTCGCGGTAATCTTGCGGTGCTTGCACGATGGCAATTTTAGGATCGGCGAAATGCGGCACCAAATGTTTGAGCCAGTTGGGGTCTACGCAGTAATCGCTGTCGATGACCGCGATGATTTCTGCGTCCGGCGAGGTGCGTTCCAGCGCCCAGTTCAGCGCGCCGCCTTTGAAGCCTTCCAGCGGTGCAACGTGGAAAAAGCGGAAGCGCGGACCGAGCGCTTTACAGTATTCCTCAACGGGTCGCCACACGTTTTCGTCTTTGGTGTTGTTGTCGATAATCATCACTTCAAAGTCGGGATAGTCGAGTGCGGCGAGTGCGTCTAGTGTTTCTTTCACCATGTCTGGCGGTTCGTTGTAACACGGCACTTGTATGCACACTTTGGGGCGATAGGCATCATCGCTGGCAACGCCGATAAACGGTCTGCGTCGCTGCGCCCACACCGTTTCTGCTAATTCATGCGCTTCCGTGAACATCACCACAAAAACGCCGATAGCCGCCACGACTAAAAAAATACCGAGAATTAAGTTCAGCCAAGTCATGTACTGCTGTGAATAATCGTAGGTGACGATGACGAGGAAAGAAGCAAATAAAAAGGCAACAAACGCTAAAAAAGCACGACCGCGCTGCCGTAAACCAGAGCTGTCAATCAACAGCAGTGCCAAGGTGAGTATTGCCATGATGACCGACACCACGGCCAGCAAACGCCATTGTGGAATTTTGATGACGCTGCCAGTAAACGGAAACTTAGGTTGGCGATTGACGTTGTAAACGCCCCAGTATTTTCCTACATCACCTTCTGCACCTGATTTCCATAATTGGTCGAAAGCTTCAATAACAAAATAGTTGTAGCCGGAGGTGTTCAGTGCATTTAATAAGTTGCGCAAATAAATCGCTTGGTCGACTTGATTGGCTTCAGCCGCGCCGCGACTGCGACCAAACGACGGCCAGCCCACCTCGCCAAGTAACAGCGGTTTTTGCGGAAATGCTGTTTTGAGTTGTTGGGCTTTTTCAAGAACAAAGGGAACAGATGCACTGGCGGGAATTTTTTCCCAGAACGGCAGAATGTGTGCGGTGACTACATCAACATGCTGTGCCAGTTCTGGGTATTTCAGCCAAATATCCCAAGTTTCAGCGGTGGTCACCGGCACTTTAACCTTGCTGCGCACTTGTTCGATGTAATCAATCAGGCGCGGTAAATCCACTTCGCGGCGATACATGCTTTCGTTGCCCACCACCACCAGTGTGATGTTGCGACTGTTGTTGATCACATCAATGGCGCGTGCAATTTCTGCATCGTTATCTTTTTCAATATTGCTGATCCAAATGCCTTGCACCACACTCATGCCAAACTCTTGCGCCAAGCGTGGTATATCGGCCTGTGTGCCTTTCACAGAGTAAGTGCGAATGTTGTGTGTTTGTTGCGACAGCAGGGCGAGATCCGAACGAATTTCATCGTCGCTGGGATAAATATCTTTGGTGGGGTCTTGCCCATTTTGAAACGGAGAATAGGCATAGCCGGAAATGGCAGCAGGCCAGTCGGGTGCTTTCATGGGGCGATTGAAAAAAGCCCATGTTGCAATGACGACGGCGGCAATGCCGGTGACGATGGCGAGATTAATGATGGTTTTTTGGCTGATGATCATTCACGAACCGTTATAAGCGAGGTGAAAACGTGTGGTAAAGCATAGCAGTTTGCCGTTA
>CAZHQZ010000183.1:0-2679 GCA_964534675.1 uncultured Pseudomonadales bacterium
TTATCGTGCTGGACGACAACTCCGGCGAAGAAGCCACAGCCGAAGAAGCCGCCTATGCCGCCAAATACGAGCGATGGAATGCTCTGTACGGCAAGGGCAAAGAGGCACCAGCGCGCGCCGCAGAACCCATGCTGCCCGTGGGCATTCAGTACACCTCCGGCACCACTTCGCGCCCCAAAGCCGTGGTGCACACACATGCCAACGCGCTGTGGGGCGGTCGCACCGGCTCACAAAACTTGTTGATGAATTCCGACGATGTCTATATCTGCTTCCTGCCCTGCTTCCACGTCAACGCACAGAGCTGGAGTTTCTGGAGCATGCTCTGGTGTGGAGGCAGCGTAGTGCTGCAACCGAAATTTTCTTCCAGCAAATTCTGGGAGTTGTCGCTGAAATACAAAGTGACACGCGCTTCGATGATTCCTTTCACCATCAAAGCCATGTTTGCACAACCCGTGCCTGAACATTTTTACAAAACTTGGTCCACCGGCGTGAAGCTGCACATCATTGAGCAGCACTTCAAACTCACCACCTTTGCCACTTGGGGCATGACGGAAACTGTCACGCACGCCACGCGCTCCGACATTCTGCAAGATTCGCCAGAAATGAATATCGGCGTACCAACGCCCGGTTACGAGTACGCCATCATCAATCCTGAAACCGGCAAATACTGCGCCGTGGGTGAGAACGGGGATTTGTGGGTGCGCGGCGCGCGCGGCGTGCAATTGTTTCTGGAGTACTACAAAAATCCCGAAGCAATGAAAAAATCTTTCACGGACGATGGCTGGTTTCAAACGGGCGATATGGCGCGCGTAGAATCTGACG
Source organism: uncultured Pseudomonadales bacterium (assembly GCA_964534675.1). Taxonomy (GTDB): domain Bacteria; phylum Pseudomonadota; class Gammaproteobacteria; order Pseudomonadales; family UBA7239; genus UBA7239. The sequence continues at coordinate 823 of CAZHQZ010000183.1, forward strand.
GATATATGTATTTTGCTGATCGCGATAAAGATGTGTTGAAAGTGGGCGCAGAAAATGTGTCTGCGCGTCAGGTGGAAGAATTTATCGGCAACTTGCTCGGCATGGGCGTATTGGACGAACACGCTGTGGTTGCGCAAAAGCACGACATGCTCGATGAAGTGCCGGTGGTATTTGCCATCAAAAGCCCGTGGACGCAGCTGAGCGAAGATGAAATTTGCCAGAAAATTATGGAAGGCTGCTCAACCGGCTTGGCTGACTTCAAACGCCCGCGCGCTGTGTATTTCTTGCAGGAAATGCCGCGTGCTACGCTGGAAAAAGTCGCCAAAAACAAACTGCGCGAAATGGCGGATGAACTCGCCGATCAAGAGAAAAAATAACTTTTCTTGTGCTGAGCAACACAAAAAGCCCACAATTTCGTGGGCTTTTTTATTGCGGCTTGACTGCGAGAGGGAAACCCTCTGCCGCTAAATCGTAATACCGACTACTAAAATATCCATCGCCAAACACTTGGCGAGTATCTCGACCAAACGCAGAAAAATAGCGCGGCTTTGCACTGGCTGGGCAATAGTGGCTAACTAAACTCAAGCGTGTTTTTTCTGGCTCAGTTACGCGACAACCGCCGTGCGTCAAATTAGGATGCCAAATTAAAACATCTCCAGGTTCTGCCGTTAATCGCTCGATTGCCACACCTTTCGCTTTAGCTTGCTGCCCTAAAAACTCGGTATAGCGCTGATGCACACCTTTCCCATCTTTTGCAGCTTGCCAAAATAGTCGATCTTCATCGAAAAGAAACATAGGGTCGCGATGGCTGCCAGGAAAATACATCAATTCCCCCTGCCCTTTTTCAATTTTTTCCAACGCGATCCAACTCGCCGTCAGCGTACACGGCGGATCAATCACCACAAAAGCTGTGTCCTTGTGCATAGACTGCTCAGAACCCCAAGTAAACAACAGCGACTGAAACACCATCGCAGGCTCTTGATAAATCAACTGTAAAAAACGTGTGATCTGTGGTACCAACACCATTTGCCGAGCCAGCAAACTGGGCACATAAAAATCCAACAAGCGGCTGCGCCAAGGCAAAATAGATTCTGCGGGGAACGCCAATATTTGCTTTTGCAAGCGCATGATGTAGCGATCAGGTTGTCGATAGAGTTGCTGAAGCTGCATCTCTCAATGCAGCAACACGCTCCTCAGAAATAACTTTACGCCAAATAACATAACCATCGCGATGAAACTCGCGCAACGAAGTGGCCTCTTCTTGCGTACAGCTATTTGATGATTCTAATTTTTCAATAATGGATAGCGCATCATCCTTATCTATCCAAAGCTGCTGTGGTGGAGCACAAGTTTGCACGGGATTCATTGCACTCCTCCAACAGAAAACTAAATCGCCTTAATCGTCCCTTTTGGCAACACCGCATGCACGGCTTGACGCTGAAACTTTAACTCAATGTTATCGCCGGTATTCAACACCAAATAGTCACCGTCAATGCGCACAATTTTTCCCAACAGGCCAGAAGTCAGCACCACTTCATCGCCTTTATTAAGGCTGCCCATCAAGGCTTCTTGCTCTTTTTGGCGTTTGCGCTGTGGGCGAATCACCACAAAGTACATAAAAATAAACATGCCGCCCATAATCAAGAGCATGCTGTACGGGCTCTGAGGGCTTGCGGCTGGTGTCGCAGCAGCTGTTTGTGCCATAGCTTCAGAAATAAAAAAACTCATATCAACCTCAATATCAAAATCAGTAAAAAATTAAATATCCTTCAGTTCGCCTTGCAGCAGTGCCAACACATCCTCGTGATGTGTTTTGGTGGCAACTTTGCTCATCACATGGCGCAACTTGCCGTCGCA
>CAZHQZ010000184.1:0-2663 GCA_964534675.1 uncultured Pseudomonadales bacterium
CAACCCAATACCGTGTGCGCGGTGTTAACGGCCGATTGCCTGCCGGTGTTGTTTTGCAGCCGCGATGGCCGTGAAATTGCGGCGGCACATGCCGGTTGGCGCGGTTTAGCTGCCGGTGTGCTGGAGGCAACGGTGGCGCAATTTTCCTGCCCGCCAGCGGAAATACTCGCATGGTTAGGCCCCGCAATAGGATCGCAAAGTTTTGAGGTTGGCGCGGAAGTGCGTGAGCAGTTTCTTGACCTGCATCACACTGCTAATGAGCAGGCGTTGGTAGATTGTTTTGCAAAACAGGCAGACGATAAACGCTGGTTGTGTGACATTTACGCGCTGGCGCGCTGGCAACTACAGGCCTTGGGAGTTGCGGCAGGGTACGGCGGGGGCGAAGATACCGTAACGGATGCGCGGCGCTTTTATTCCTATCGCCGCGAGGGAAATACGGGGCGCATGGCCTCGTTGGTTTGGCGGATAGATACCTACCTACCTAGGTAGTATTCTCTCGGTCACATCGTAAGCTAGAGATGGATTGCTTAGAGGGATTATGAAAGGAGTCAGCGCAATACAAGCATGCTTTCGGTTGCTCATAACGGCGATCCTGCTCTGTTTTGCTGTCACCACACAGGCTGCAAGTTTTGAACCCGTAGCGATAGACGCGACAGCGGTGGATGCAGGTTCAGGTGTTGTTCAGCGCTATTTAATCAAACCGTATGTCGGCAAATTTGTGGGCGCGCAGCCTCCTGTTAACGTGCAGCAGGCCGCACAACTGCCCGATGCTAATTATGAACCCGTCGGAAAGGGCGCTCCCTATCTCGCCGCGCAGGCGCATTGGTTTCGCTTTTATTTGCACAATGATTCCCAAGTCGCGCGTTCTTTTGTCTTGAATTTGGATCAAGCACTGCTTAACGAAGTGGCGCTGCAAGCCAGTGTTAATGGCGTAGTGGTCAAACAAGTGTTGACTGGGCAGCCCTACCCGCGCGCTAGCCGTGATATTGATTACGACTTTTTTGCTTTTCGTTTGGATGTCCCCGCAGGCGCAACCCTAAAAGTGGATTTTTCCATCAACACAGATTTCGCCGCCATTTTTATTCCATCCTTGGTGAGTGCAGATAAGTTCTCGCGACAGATCACCTTCGATGGGCGATTTGTCGGCGGCGTGACAGGCATGCTGTACTCGCTGGTTTTCTTTCTGTTTATTTATGTGCTGTATGTGCGCAGGTTGGGTGTTGAATTTGCGATGTGGTTTTTTGCGCTGATGAGTTTAGGCTCAGCTATGTACATGTCGGGTATTTTTCAGCGGCTAATTCCCGATGCCTATGGCGAGTGGCGCAATATTATTTATTTGTTTATTCACGCCCCGCAGGGCATCGCTTTTGCGTGGTTGCTGTGCAGTTACTATCAAGCGGCCAAAAAATATCTGGTGGTTTATCGCAGTTGCATCGTTTTATGTGCAGTCAATGCCTTTACTTTTGTGGCAGCGCCGTGGCTGTCGATGAAACTGCTAATGCAAATCACCTTGACCTCCAATATGTTGCTGATGTCGGTAGGCTTGATTTTTTCTATTTGGGTCTTGCTCACGCACAGGGAAGAAAAAAAGCTGTTCAGTGTTGGCTTGGTGTTGTTTGTGGTGATGGCAATGCTCTCCACCTTTTCGGCGTTGGGGTTGCCAATTCCGTATGTATTTGGGCGCTACAGTTATGAATTGGGTTTGACGCTGGAGTTGGATTTTCTGGCGGCGGCCATCATCCTGCGCATTGTGGATGTGGAGCGTGAAAGATTGGCGGCGCAAGGGCAGGTGCTAAAACTCAACGCCGAAATGGAAGCGCGCAGTGAGTTTGTAGACAGAGTAACGCACGATGTGAAATCCCCTCTTTCTGCTGTGGTGGGCGCGGTGCATTTGCTGCGCGAGCCAGTAGCGCCAGAGCAGCAAAAAAAATATCTGGATGTGATTCAGCAATCCTGCAATACGGTTATCAATATTGTGGATGGCATACTCAGCTATTCGCGCCTCAAATCGGGGCATGTGGCACTGCATAAGCAGGCGTTCAGCATGGCGGCGCTGCTGGCTGATTTAGAAAACGCAATCCGCGTGACATACAGCCAGAAAAACATCGCGTTTTCTGTATTGGGCGCTAACAGCCTGCCTCTGTTGGTGGTGGGCGATAGAAATCGCTTGCAACAGTTGTTAAATAATTTGTTGACCAATGCGTTCAAATTTACCGATCAAGGCAGCATTCAGTTGTCGGTATCTGTGGTTGCGCAACAGGCCAACCAAGTATTGCTGCGCATCTCCGTGAAGGACACAGGCGTTGGCATGTCGCCGGAGTTTATCAGCCGCGCTTTTGAGCCGTATGCGCGTGAAGAAACACACGCCGGTTATCGCCAAGGGTTTGGTTTGGGCTTGCCCATCTGCAAACAGTTGGTCGACATGATGCAGGGCACAATTCACATAGCGAGCACCTTGGGCGTGGGCAGTGAGTTTGTGGTCGAACTGCCGTTTGATCTATCACAATAAAAAATACCCACACGATAAGCGCCGCTTGAACTGCGCGCTGGCATCCCCATCTTGTTACCATCTGCTTATGTTGGAGCGAGAGGTTTCGTATGCGTATCGACAAACTCACCAGCCAGTTACAAAACGCGCTGTCTGACGCGCAATCTTTAGCCGT
>CAZHQZ010000185.1:0-2608 GCA_964534675.1 uncultured Pseudomonadales bacterium
AGAAAATGCTTCCGTGCAAACGCTGTTGCGCAAACCGCATGAGGATATGTTTCGGTGAAAGCTGGCGGCAACACCGCAGAAAAAAAAGTGGTCGCACTGTGCGGCGGCGTCGGCGGTGCAAAACTCGCGTGGGGTTTAGCGCAAGTTTTATCACCGGAGCAACTCACACTCATCGTCAACACCGGCGATGATTTTTCGCACCTCGGTTTACACATTTCCCCCGATCTTGACACGGTGTCGTACACCCTCGCCAACCGCAACAACCGCGAACTGGGCTGGGGTTTGCAGGGCGAAACCTGGCAGTGCATGAACGCGCTGGAAAATTTTGGTGGAGAAACTTGGTTTCGCTTGGGTGATAAAGATCTCGCCACACATTTTTTTCGCACGCAGCAATTAGCCAGCGGCAAAACACTCACGCAAGTCACCGCCGAGCTGTGCGCTGCGTTCACTATTCAACATCGCATTCTGCCGATGTGCGACGAACCGCTGCCAACGCTAGTCGATACCGACACCGGCACATTGGCTTTTCAGCAGTATTTTGTGCGCGAGCAATGCCGCCCTGTGGTGCGCGGTGTGCGTCACAACAACAGTGAAAACGCACAGCTATCTAAAGAAATTCGTGCGGCGCTAAATGACCCTGCACTTGCGCACATCATCATCTGCCCGTCCAATCCGCTGCTCAGCATTGCGCCGATACTGGCTGTTCCTGAGATGCGCCAACAGCTGCACGCACGGCGCGACAAAATTACCGTGGTGTCGCCGCTGATCGGCGGGCAAGCGGTGAAAGGGCCGACTGCAAAAATGATGGCAGAAATGGGCATCGCCACCGATTCACTCAGCATCGCGAACTTTTATCAGGATTTACTCGGCACCTTGGTGATCGACAACAGCGATGCGCGCGATGCCGACGCTTTGCGCCAACAACATATCCGCGTGCAGATCAGCAAAACGCTGATGCAAACGGATGCGGATAAAGTGGCGTTGGCACGAGCAATTATTTACCCGCTTTAGCCACCGCTTTGCCCGCCATGCGCCCAGAAAACGTGGCATCACCCACTGACATCCCTGAACCGTAACCGTCACCTCGGCGCGGCACGCCGGCGGCAGTTCTACCGGCGGCGTACAAACCTTTAATCACGGAACCATCGCTGCGCAACACTTCACCGGAAGGTAGAGTATCTAAACCACCCAGCGTGAAGCAGGGGAAAATGGCGCCGCGCTCCGGCGTGGCATCAAGCGCCACCAGCGGCGGTTTCATCGGCTTCAACCACTGCGCGGATTTGTGAAACAGCGGATCTTCGCTTTTGGCGGCGTGCTCGTTGTAAAAATTGATGGTGTGCGCGAGCGAATTGGGCGCAAAACCCAATTCCTGTTCCAGCTCTTCTGGCGTTTCGCCGGTGCCGACAATATCGCCATTAAAAAACGGTTTGCGATCAACATTGCCGTAATCTTCCACCGACACAATCATGTACAAACGCTCACCCGGCTGCTGCGCCGCGTAAGTGCCCACGCGGCCATGATAGGCGTCTTCATTGATAAAACGCTGTCCCATCGCATTCACAAAAATACCGAAAGTCATATTGCCCGGCGGGTAGAACGGAATCGTCATAAAACCTTCGTGCATATTGATGGCCGCACCGCCCACACTGATGCCCATTTGTATGCCGGTGCCGGTGTCGCCTGGATTGCCGATAGGAATATTTCCGCGCAGCAATTTCGGCGCGTATTTCTGCAACATCTCGCGGTTCATAATAAAACCGCCCGCGCACAACACCACGCCCTTGCGCGCTTTCACAAACCGCTCTTGCATGTCGATGCGCACCACCACACCGTGCACAGCGCCGTTTTCATCGGCGATCAAACACAGGCTGCGCGTGTCGTAATGCACGCGAATATTTTTTTGTTTGTCGACATTTTCTGTGAGTATTTTCATCAACAGCGGGCCGCCGTTGTCGCCTTCCACTTGCAAGTTATGACCGCGTGCCACCGGCTTGGCAATATCGCGAAACGGCCACGCTTTTTCATTGCCAGTGTAGAGCAGGCCGTCGTCGGTCAACGCCACAATTGCGCGTTTATCAAGAAAAGAATCTTTGAACGGCACGCCCTGCGCCACCAACCAATCGAAATGCTCCACTGCACCTTCGGCATAAGCGCGCACTTTGCTTTCATCCGCTTGCGGGCCGTGGCAAGCCATCAAAAAATTAAACATATTGTCAGTAGAATCTTCAAAACCGCTGGCTTTTTGCACGCGCGTGCCGCCGTTGCCACCGAGATACACTTCGCCGGACGACATCGCCGTTGAGCCGCCGCTCGCGCTCGCCAACTCAAAAATCATCACCTGCGCACCCGCATGCGCCGCTTCCAATGCAGCACAAGCACCCGCGCCACCAAAGCCGACGATGGCCACATCAGTTTCAAAATCCCACTGCGGCACATCTTTCAATAAAACAGGGCGTGCCGGTGTGTAGCGTGTTTCGCTCATCGTGAATTCCTTACTGTAAAAAAATCGAAGGTGCGCATGATACTGCGCAGCGTGCATTGTGAGGCCAAGGACGTGGCGGTATAGTTCGCCGTCACACGAAATCCACAACAATGAGCGGGGACTCGC
>CAZHQZ010000186.1:0-2595 GCA_964534675.1 uncultured Pseudomonadales bacterium
TGTTGGATATTGAAATGCCGCGCATGGACGGTTTTGAAGTGGCGAGTACGATGAAGAACAGCCATCGCATGCAGGATATTCCTATCATCATGATTACCTCGCGCACCGGTGAAAAACACCGCGAGCGCGCCGTGGCGATGGGTGTAGAACGCTACATGGGCAAGCCCTATGTGGAAGAAGAATTGCTGCTCAACATCAACGACTTGGTGGGTGAGCGTCTGGCGAAACGCATGGCGCGTTACGAGCGCGACGGAAGCTGAGGTCGCCCGTGAACGCCCTGCGTATTGGTGTGATAGTCGATGACCCTGCGCAGGTACCCACCCTGCGCGCGGCGGTGTCGGCGGCAGGGCAGGAAATTGCCGTGGCACTGGATTTTTCACGCAGTGCGGGGCGCGTGGCCGAGGCGGGTGTAGACGCTTGGGTGATTAACCTCGATGTGGAAGCACTGGAAGCCGAGCATCCAGAGCCCTTGGATGTGCTGCTGGACAGCATCCATGTGCCGATGATTTTGTGCGAGGGCAAGATCCCCAATCACGTCAGCCCAGATTTTGCCAATTGGCAACGCCGCCTCAGCGAAAAGCTCAATGGCTTGGCCGGCATGATTAATCGCACCCAGCAAAATGCACCGCGCCTGCCGCGCCGCGTGTGGGTATTGGCGGGTTCTATTGGCGGCCCAGATGCCGTGAAGCAGTTTTTAGACGCTGTGCCGCCCGATCTCGGCGTGGCCTTTATTTACGCCAATCACATAGAGCGCGATTTCCAAGGGCTGCTCACACAAGTGATGGGGCGCAACAGTCACTATGAGGCTTACGCCGTGCGTCACGGTGATTTGCTGCGCGAAAATGCGGTGGCGGTGATTTCGCCCGAACACACCACTAATGTGATGCGCAATGGCAGTTTTAATGTGCGCAACCACGGTTGGCTGGGGCAGTATCAGCCCAATCTCGATCAAGTCGTCGCTTCTACCGCGATGCATTTTGGGCGCACAGGTGGCGTGATAGTATTCAGCGGCATGTGCGATGACGCAGCGGCCGCCAGCCGCTTGATGAAACGCTGCGGCGGCCAAGTGTGGACACAGAGCCGCGACAGTTGCGTGAATTGGGCGATGCCTGAGGCCACGGAACGCGCACTCGGCAAAGCAGATTTTTCCGGCACCCCCGCGCAATTAGCCGCAAGATTGGCGACGTGGGTAAAGACAGATAGACGACAGCTACCACGATAAGCATTCGATAAAACGGATAGAAAAACATGAGCGCAACAGAAGCACCAGCCAGCAATGCATCAACCGCCACTGCGCAGGGCGTGCGCGATATACCCAGTATGTTGCTGCCTGTGCATGACAAACAATTGTTGTTGCCGGGCGTGTCGGTGGCAGAAATTGTGAACTACAGTTATCCCGATTGCCCAGAAAATGCGCCGGCGTGGTTGCTGGGCTACATCCAGTGGAGACAAATGTCGGTGCCGCTGTTGTCGTTCGAAATTCTCAATGCACAAACCGCGCCGAATTACAGCGGTGTGCCGCGCATTGCGGTGTTGAACAACACCGGCGTGGATGAAACCGTACCGTTTGTTGCCATCGTGTTGCAGGGCATTCCGCGCCTGTTGCGCATCTTGCCGCAAGATCTCACCGAAGTGACCGACGTGGATTTGGGTGCAGCAGAAATGGCGGCTATGAATACATCAACTGGCGAAACTGTTTTGCTGCCCAATATTCGCGTATTGGAGCAGGCCTATAGCGAATATGCGCGCGCGCATTGAGTGTTGTGTTGTTGTTGAGTAATGCAGCGTTCGATGAAAGAAAAACAATGGCACCTGCCGGATGAAGCAGCCACCTTGCGCGCCGGCGCAGCATTAGCGGCGGTGTGCAAAGCGGGCACAGTGGTGTGGTTGCACGGCACGCTCGGCGCAGGAAAAACAACACTGTCACGCGGTTGGTTGCGCGCGTTGGGGCATCAAGGCGCAGTCAAAAGCCCTACTTACACCTTGGTGGAACCGTACACTTTACCGTGCGGAATGGTGTATCACTTTGATTTGTATCGCGTCAACGATCCCGAAGAACTCGAATTGATGGGCATACGCGAATATTTTTCGCCAGCCAGCGTGTGTTTGATTGAATGGCCAGAAAAAGCCGCCACTTTGTTGCCCGCCCCCGATTTGTCTATTACCCTCGCACCGAATAACGCAGCGGGGCGCATCATGACTATTCGTGCAGAATCTGTGCGCGCACAGGAATGGTTGCATGTTTTGCCTTAATACATTTTTTCGCGCCATGAAAAAAAATATTCTATTGGGATGCGTAGGCGTATTGCTGCTGTTCTCCGCTTGGGTGCATGCAGCCAATGTAGAAAATATTCGCGTGTGGCGCGCGCCGGATAACACGCGCTTGGTGTTTGATTTGTCCAGCCCTTCCGATCATCGCCTGCTCAATATGCCAGGCGAACAAGGTCACGCGCAGCGCATTGTGGTGATCTTGCCGAAAGCACAATTTTCTGCCGATGAAAAAAAACTCAATTTAAAAAATACCCCTGTCGCGGCGTTTCATGCAGAAAAAACGGGCGAGGGAGTTCGGTTGGTGCTGGATTTGTCAGCGCGCGT
>CAZHQZ010000187.1:0-2590 GCA_964534675.1 uncultured Pseudomonadales bacterium
CGGTGGACGGCGTGAGTCGCGGCTTTAATTTGTATTACACCTCGCGCGATCTCTCAAACTACAACGTGTCAGATTACTCGGTAGACAGCTACGGCTTGGATATGAATTTTGGCTATCCTATTTCTGAAATTGAGCGTTTGAATTTTGGCATTGGCTACGCGCACAACACCATTAAAGTGGGTTCATCGCCCGCGCAAGAAATTTCGGGTACGCCTTTGCTGCCAGATCCTAGTATCCCGTATGTGGATCAAATTTGTTTGAGTAATCCAAGTAGCTGTGTTGCGCAGCCTCCTGCAAATGGCACATACACGGGGATGACTGCCGGTCCTGCTTACAAAGGTTTTCTGGATCGCAACGGCAACAGCTTTAATGACATCAAACTGACGGCGAGCTGGAATCAATCCACATTAAACAAAGCCAAGCTGCCAACCAGCGGCTTCTCGCAAAATATTTCGTTTGAAGGCACAGCGCCTGCGGTCAGTGATTTGGAATATTTCAAAGCGGTATATCGCGGACAAGTATTCAAACCGCTCAGCGATAAATATACGCTGCGCTTTCGCGGTCGTTTTGGTTTTGGTACCGGTTATGGAAGCACGGATGAGTTGCCATTTTTTGAAAACTTCTACGGCGGCGGCTTTGGTTCAGTGCGCGGATTCAAACGCAATACTTTAGGGCCGCGCGGCACACCGGCTCGTGCTTATCAGTACACTATTTTGCCTAATGGTCGATTGGCGTATGTCTCTGCCTTTACTGCCGCCGGTGAAAAATTGACAGAGGGGTACTCTCTGGATGGCGATGATGACCCGATTGGCGGTAACGTGGTGTTGGACGGCGGTATAGATCTGATCGTGCCTACGCCTTTTGTTAAAGACCAAACGTCGATGCAGACATCGGTATTTATGGATGTTGGCAATGTGTATGACACCGATTGCAGCAATGCCGTCCCGACATTTGCTAATGGTAGAGTAGTGCAAGCAATGGGCGGCAAACAAATCAACTGTACCAATTTTAGTTTTAGCCCCAGCGATTTGCGCTTTTCTACTGGTGTGGGTTTGACGTGGATCACCAGTTTCGGTCCGTTGATGTTCAGTGTGGCTAAACCGTTAAATGCGGGTAGTGACGATCAGTCAGAAGTGTTCCAGTTCTCTATGGGACAGAATTTCTAAGCGCGTTAACAATTTTTTGATGGCGGGTGATGTAATATCCATCACCGAGTTTTTAACCGATGCAAAGTGGAGTTTTTACTGTGAAAAAGATGATAAAAGCAATGATTGCTGTGGCAGCTTTGGTATCGGCGCCATTGGCTCTGGCAGACAACGGCAAGGTGGCAGTGTTGGATGTGCAGGAAGCTATCCTGAACACCAATATGGCTAAGTCTGAAATGAAAGCGTTTGAAGCGCGTTCAGATATTTCTAAAATGATTAACGATGCCGAGAAGCTGAAAAAAGATATTACCGGCTTGCGCGCTGACATTGAAAAAGGCGGTGCCGCCGCACAAGATAAACAAAAAACAATGGAGTTTAAGCAGGCGGATTTCGAACTGATTGTGCGCAAGCTCAATGCAGAACGCCAAGCAGCAGGCAAACGTTTGATGGATAACATCGGTCCACGTTTGGAAAGTGCGGTAAAAAGTATTATTGATTCAGACGGCATTGGTTTGTTGCTGGACAGAAAGGCAGTGATTCACGCCGATTCAACGTTTGATATCACGGCCAAAGTGACAGAGAAACTCAATGCTTCTGCTGGCAAGAAATAATAATGCAGCAAAGCTATACGCTCGCTGAAATTGCCGAGCGTTTTTCCCTGCAATTGTCAGGGTGCTCGGCTGGCGAGGCGAGCCAATGCCGTGTGTATGGCATCGCAACGCTGGCCGCAGCAGATAGCCGCCACATCAGTTTTTTTTCCAAAGCCTCGTACCGCGGACAGTTGCAGCAAACGCGAGCGGCTGCGGTGATACTCAAGGAAGACGCAGCGGCAGATTGCGCTGTACCCTGTTTAATTTCTGCGGATCCTTATTTGGCATACGCGCAACTGTCGGCACTGTTTGCAGAGCCTAGAGAGTGTGCGGCAGGGGTGCATGCAACGGCTGTTGTGGATGTCTCTGCGCGTATCGCGCTTTCTGCTTCGATTGGTGCGCACTGCGTAATAGCGGCCGATGCCGTTATCGGGGAAGGCGTAGTGCTCGGCGCTGGCTGTTTTGTGGGCAGGGCAAGTGTTATCGCTGCACGCAGTTTTTTGCATCCGCGCGTGACGATTTATCACGGTGTAAACATTGGTACAGATGCCATTATTCACAGTGGCGCGGTGATCGGCGCAGACGGGTTTGGCTTTGCGCCTAATTTTTCTGCGGACAGCGCTGAGCGCGGCTGGCAAAAAATACATCAGTTGGGCGGCGTGGTGATAGGCGATCGCGTGGAAATTGGTGCGAATACCTGCATTGATCGCGGCGCACTGGATGACACCATCATCGACGACGGTGTGATTATTGATAACCTAGTGCAAATTGCGCACAACGTAAAAATTGGTAAATACACGGCGATTGCTGCGTGCACAGGCATTGCGGGCAGCACTGAAATTGGTCAGCATTGCA
>CAZHQZ010000188.1:0-2584 GCA_964534675.1 uncultured Pseudomonadales bacterium
TTGGCGTGAATTTCCATGCGCATGATTTCATTGGGATACAGCGAAAAAATAATCCAGTTAGGCTCTATCCATTCCAGCGCCGTTTCACGAAATAATTGTTGCGGCGGTTGTTTGAAGCGAATGGCAATGGATGACATTTTTTCTGCCATGCGTTTGCCGGTGCGCAAATAAAAAGGCACGCCTTTCCAGCGCCAGTTGTCGACATAAAACTTGGCGGCGACGAAAGTCTCTGTGGTGGAGTGCGGCGCGACATTGGGTTCTTCGCGATAACTCGGTACGGGCTGCCCATTGATGCTGCCCGCTGCGTACTGTGCACGAAACGCCATAGCCTGCACAGATTGTTGCGGAATAGGGCGTATGGAGCGTAGCACTTTTACTTTTTCATCGCGCAGTGCATCTGCATTCAGGGTGGCGGGTGGTTCCATCGCTGTTACTGTTAGCAGTTGCAGTAAATGGTTTTGCAGCATGTCGCGCAGTGTGCCAGCGTTATCAAAATAACTGGCACGATTCTCCACGCCGTACTGTTCCGCCACAGTAATTTGCACATGGTCGATATAGTTTCTATTCCAAATCGGTTCTATCAATGTATTGGCAAAGCGAAACACCAGCATGTTTTGTACTGTTTCTTTGCCAAGATAATGGTCGATACGAAATATTTGATTTTCATCGAAAAATTGGTGCAGATGTTGATTGAGTGTTTGCGCGCTGTCCAAGTTTTCGCCAAAGGGTTTTTCAATCACGATACGGTGTTTGAGCGCGCCACCAGCAAATCCTGCTTCATGTAATCGTGTGGCGACAACGAGGTAATCAGCGGGGCGAATGGCGAGGTAAAACGCCAAGTTTTCACAAGTGCTACCAGCGGGCAGATCGCGCAGTGTGGCTAAGCAATCTTTTAAGACTTGGTAGGTGTTGGCTTGCGTGTAATCGCCATCCACAAAATCAAAGCGTTGCGATAATTTTTGTGCAATGGATTCATTGAACACAGATTTTTGCAGGTGTTCTTGCAGCGATTGCTGGAGATAGTCGTGCCATCCTTGCTGCGTCCAACTGCGTCGCGCCACCGCAACAAAGCGCAATGCTGGAGGCAGGCGCTGAGCTGTTTCTAGTGCGTACAAAGCGGGAAATAATTTTTCAGCAGCGAGGTTGCCGGTGGCACCAAAAATAACCAAAAAGCAGGGGCCTAGAGTAGCGATGGGTTGTCCTTGCTTGCCGAGCATAGTGCGCTCCTCTCGTATCAGAATCTGTCGATAGGTAAATCCATAATAGCGTCGGGACCACTGCGCACGGCGGCATCCAATGCGCGAATTTGTGGTAATAAACGAGAAAAATAAAAGCGTCCGACCACGCGGCGATCAGAGTCTGTGGGATTGGCAGAAATCATTTTTAGCCACAGCCACGCATAAATTGTGTGTCCGACCACATGCAAATAATCGCAGGCGGCGCTGCTGCACAAATCTGCATCGCGTTTATCTTGTTTCACTAACCACAGTGTCAATTCGCGCAAAGTGGAACAGGCTTCCAACACGGCATCTTCTTCGGTGGCGAAGATGGGCGGTGTATCCATCGTGTCTTGTTCCATTTCCAAAATAAAATCACGCATGGCTTTGCCGTTATTGGGTAGTGCTTTGCGTTTGAGTAAATCCAGCGCCTGAATGCCATTGGTGCCTTCGTAAATTTGTGCAATGCGCACATCGCGCACCAACTGTTCTTGGTTGTTGTCGCGTATATAACCGTGACCACCAAACACTTGCTGACCCAGCACACAAGCCTCAAAACCTTTGTCGGTAAAAAAGGCTTTGGCGACGGGTGTGAGTAGAGCAACGCGCTGTGCGGCGCGTTCGGCGATGGCTTTATCGGGGTGATGATTGGCTTGATCGAGTTGCAAACCGATATAAACCGCGAGCGCGCGACTGCCGCTGTTGTACGCGCGCTGTGTGAGCAGCATACGCCGCACATCAGCGTGGTGAATAATCGGATCGGCTACACCTTGCGGATTGGCAGCGCCGTGTGCCGCGCGACCTTGCAAGCGTTCTTTCGCGTAGCTCACCGCATTTTGATATGACATTTCACCGCAGCCCAAACCTTGCAAGCCAATGGAGAGTCGCTCGTAATTCATCATGGTAAACATAGCGGCGAGTCCTTGATGCGGTTCGCCTACTAACCAGCCTGTTGCGCCATCAAAATTCATCACGCAAGTAGATGAGGCTTTGATGCCCATTTTGTGTTCCAGCGAGCTGGCGGTCACGGCATTGCGCTGCGCAATTTTTCCGTTGGCATCCAATAAAAATTTTGGCACTAGAAACAGTGAAATGCCTTTGGCTCCTGCGGGTGCATCCGGCAATTTTGCCAACACCAAGTGCACGATATTTTCAGTGAGATCGTGATCGCCGCCGGTAATAAAAATTTTTGTGCCGGTGATTTTGTAGGTGCCATCATTTTGAGGAATGGCGCGCGTGGTCATGATGCCGAGATCGGAGCCGGCATGCGCTTCTGTCATGCACATCGCGCCCGTCCATTCGCCGCTGTACAGTTTTGGCAGCCACGTTTTTTTTAGCGCATCGCTGGCGTGTGCGTGAATCGCGAG
>CAZHQZ010000189.1:0-2562 GCA_964534675.1 uncultured Pseudomonadales bacterium
CCCAACATGCGACCGAGTTGACCGCCGCCCAGCACCCCAATTTTCATGCGGGGTTCCGTGGATCGGGGTGGTTCAACACCTTGTCGGTTTGCTGTTGGCGATAGTGCTCGTAAGCGGCGCGGAATTCAGGATAGTGATTGCCCAACATGGCGCAAGCGAGGAGCGCTGCGTTCACCGCACCGGCTTTGCCGATGGCCATGGTGCCGACTGGCACGCCCGCCGGCATCTGCACGATAGACAGCAGCGAGTCCACACCATTCAGGGTTTTGGATTGCACCGGCACGCCCAGCACCGGCAGCGCAGTTTTTGAGGCAGCCATACCCGGCAGATGCGCGGCACCACCGGCACCGGCAATGATGACGGCCAAGCCGCGCTCGGCGGCGGTGGCGGCGTAAGCAAATAATTTATCGGGCGTGCGGTGCGCCGATACCACTTCCACTTCGTGGGGGATGCCCAGTTCATTGAGGGTGTCGGCCGTGTGGCGGAGTGTTTCCCAGTCGCTGCTGGAACCCATAATGACCCCGACCAAAGGTGCTGTTGTTGCGCTCATCGCCTATTACCGTGGCTAGAAAAGGCGGCACAGTTTACCGCAAGGTCAGACTCTCGTAACCTTCGGGGGGAATCGCACCGTACAAGGAGTTTCGATGAGCCAGCCCAACAGCACGCCAAGCGAGCAAGAGCGCGAAATTGCGCAGCACATACGCAGCATCGAACAACAGTTACAGAAAATTTGTAGCCACCCCCTCATCGTCAAACCACCCACTACGGCACGCGAATTGTTGCTGCAATTTCTCAAAGGGGCGGCGTTTGGTTTGGGCAGCGTGGCAGGCGCGGGGATCATTTTATCGTTGATTATTTATCTGTTGTCACAAATTCAGTTTGTGCCAATTTTGGGCGATTTCATCAAAGCCATTTTGATGCAAATACAACCGCCCACACATTAAATCAAAACACGCGTTTGATAGGTGCGGGAGAGCCGAGCTGCTGCCACAGTGTTTGACTCACGGCCAAAAACTCACCCGCGCCGATTTTGCGCAACGGTAGCAGCGCGTCCTCCGGCTCAGCAAACACATGCCCGCGCTGGCGATACACAAACACATAACCTGCTCGCTCTAATGCATTGATGTTGTTTTTGTTCCAGCCCGCTTCAATATCAAACACCACATCTGGCATCACAAAGCCGCAGGCTTTTTCTAACTCACCACGATGCGCCACAATCCATTCATATCCCACACCCAAACCATTGCGAGTGCGAGCTAAATCTGCCGCCGCTGAACACGCCGTCAAAGTGCGCTCGGTAATGCCGTTGCGATCAATAAAACGAATTTTTCCTGCATAGGCTTGCGACAAATAAAAAGGCACCATGCCCATCTGCCCTGCCATCATAACCACAGGGCGTGTATCGCCTTGCATCTCGCGCAGGGCGATAATTTTTCCCAACAAAGACTCGGCTTGCATGGTTACCGGAATATCGTGCAAGTTCTCACGCGCGTGCCGCTCAAAAAAAGAAAATTGTTCTGGATTCTCGTCTGCTGTTAAAACCGTTTTTTTCCACAAAGGGATGCCATTGAAATCAATCGCCGTGCCGCGCCATAGATAAGCGACATTAAGTGCAACCAACACTATCAGTGCCGCTCGGCGCAGCGTTCTATGTTTTAGTAAGCGATCCAACATCAAGCTGATTAACAGGCAAAGTAAAGGCAACACCGGTGTCCAGAAGCGACCCGCTGCCATCCAATCACCGCCACTCATCACCACAAACCCACTGTAGATGATCGCCAACAATACGGCCAGCAAAGCGTGCGGTCTTCTGTCAAAAAAAGCTGCATAAAATATGCCAGCCACCACTAAAGCAGCCGTGGGTAACAACCAAGGGTTCAACCAAGTTTGTTGCACATACTGCAAACCATACGACAGGTTAGCCACAGAAAACCCTGACGCTTTTGCACTAACCGGCTGCGAAAAAAAATCGCCGAAGTACCAATAACGCCACGCAGATAGCAACACAGCAATCAAAGTTTGCAGCAGCAAAAAAAACAATAACGAACGCCACAACCACGTCGCTTGGCGATACACCCAGCGCAAAGGCAACAAAGCAATGGCAAAAGTGCATAACACCAGCGGCATTTCAGGGCGCGCCATTTGTATTGCCAGCGACAGCGGAACAAACCCAAGAGACAAATGCGACCTAGCCAGATTTGTCGCAAGACTCGCAATCAACAGCAACAGCAATGCGCCAAGCCACACACCTTCCATGCCGCCAAAAGCCCAGTACACAAAAAATGGCGCCGAGGCTAGCAGCAATGTCGCCTCGCTGTTGATCTGCAACTTTTTCAATAATCGGCAAAATAAAAATAAGACGAGTATTGATACGATTAATGTCAGCACATGCCCCAACACCACCACCGACACACCAGTGACAGCGCGCAGCACACCCAACACCAAAACCTGCAACAGCGATGAGCTTTGCTCTACACGATCCAAGTTGTAATTGAGAATTTCACCGTAGCGCGCTAAAGATTCTGCCGCCCAATAGGTAATGTGCGCATCGTCCACGCTGCC
>CAZHQZ010000190.1:0-2544 GCA_964534675.1 uncultured Pseudomonadales bacterium
CCAGAAAACTTCCAATGCTCCAAGTAGGTAAACTCAGCACCCACGCTCCACCACAAGTTGTGCTCGTTGTAGTTGAATGTTGAGAAGCTGCCGTCGATGCCATAGTTCACAAAGAACGGAATGGTTAGATCCACACCTTCAAATACGTTTTTGTACTCCGGCATAAACTGCATACTCATACCGTAGCCAGTTTTTGTGAAAGCGCCTAAGTGAGCGAACTGTAAATCATCATCTTCAAAGCCGCCGACATACCAAGTGCCCAATTCTCCCACCAATGTTGCTGTATCCCACAGCGCATTGGGTTGGAAAATGTAGGTCCCACCCAAGTTAGCCGTATGAATTTCTGCCCTTCGCGGCCAACTAAAGGTTTGAGTGTTTGCCAGCGTTTGCGCAGTTGTCAAATCACTAGGCCAAGTCAGCCCGTTAAATGCATAGTAACTTGCGTCCTTACAATGTGCGCGTAACAAATCTTTAGCGGCACAAACGGGGACAAGTGGAGCATTCGCTCGATACGCATATTCAGCTCCCACTTGAACACCGCCAATGACAGTATTAGCCGAAAGGCCGTACAAACGAATATTGTCAAAATAGTTAATGCTGTATTTTGAGTCAGGACTCAGAGCTGACCCATCCAGCGCTCCTACTTTAGCTTGATCATTAGCCGCCCAGAACATTGGATATTTATCGGTATAATTAACAACGAACACACCGAGCTCTGTACCCTCTCCAACCGTCTGTCTCAGCGCGAAGCCAAACTGTTTATTGTTGTTAGGATTATGCTCTACGCGACTAAACCCAATACCGGCACCGGGTAGAGCTATAAATTTATCGCCGTCAATAAAGTCCTGCATGGAAAAGAAAGATCCTGTTGGAAATAGTGTGGATTTGATCCATTCATACTGCCAATAGGCTTCAATTGTTGTGCTATCTGTTACCGCAAACGAGCCGTAGACCGCGCCGGTAGGCAGGAACACTTCTTTCAGCTCGACACCTGGTACTGTGGATGCAGAGGAATCAATACGGTTTTGCGCAAAAGCAATACCACCTTGCAGCATCAACGCTTCACCCCAAGTGATTACTTGGCGACCAATACGAACGTCTAGATTATGTCCACCTAGATCAAAAGAGCCATAAGCATAAGCATCCAAAAAACGCGCTTTGTAGCCCATTGTATGCTTATATTCGTCATCCCAATGATTCGTGGAATTGATCTCATTAGCGGTCAGCTGGTTGTTGCTGCCCTCAGCAGGCGTATTCAGACCAGCAAGGTATTTATTGGACCAATTTGGACGTCCAAAAGGCACTGAATCATAGAAAATCTGGGGTCTTAAAAAGAGACCGAGGTTTTGGTACGAGATGTTGATATCCGAGAGAATGCCAACACGGTTAGATACTGTGTCCCACTTGTCGTAGTTGCGCGTACCATCGTCAGAGTTTAGGCGTTGAACATAGTCTTTAAAGGATGAAGAAAATGGGTTTGTGCGGACATCCGGCCCCAAATGACCGCTCATCAAATTTTTATCGCGACCTTCCACGCGCCACTGGCGACCGTAGGTGATCGTTGTATCTACATCGACTTTCAGATCGTCAGAAACTTCAAATTCCAGTGCGTGTACTTGCAGTGACAGAGGCAGTAAACCTGCAACCACTACCGCTTTGATCGCCCAGCCCAATCGACTTTTTATTTTCATCATTGCTCCGCCCGTATTGATGTTTTCATTGTTTCGATGCAAGCCGCGCCAATATTTACGGCATACAGTAAGACTCACGGTGGGGGATTAAGCCAAAAAAAACCGTAAAATGCAAAGCAAAATTTCAATGTTTTTAGCGTCTTATACGAGGAAAGCTGAGATTCAACGCGAAGAAAAGAAAAAACACCTTGTTTTGTTACCATCGGTTACAAAACAGCACACAAACCTCGCCGAGTGTTTTTGTTTATGATAGGCACCTCAAAACGCAGCCACCTATTCTGTTATGCGCACTCGAATCATCATTGCTGACGACCACCCGCTTTTCCGTAACGCCCTCTGCCAAGCAGTGAAACAGGTAGTCACTGATGCCGACATCTTGGAATGCGACAGCATCGACTCACTGGAGAGCTTACTGGCGGAGCAAAGTGATATTGATCTGATTTTGCTGGATTTGCGCATGCCGGGTGCCAACGGCTTTTCCGGTTTGGTGCTGATTCGCGGGCAGTATCCTGATATTCCCGTGGTTGTCATTTCGGCCAGCGACGACCACAACATCATGCAGCGCGCCATGGAATACGGTGTTGCAGGGTTTATCCCCAAAGCGTCGGATTTGAGCCAAATTGCCGCCGCACTGCAAACCATTCTGAATGGCTCTCTGTGGCTGCCCACGCAAATTGCCCAAACACAGGACAACCCAGAGCGCGAGTTTGCGCAGCGCCTCAAAACGCTAACGCCACAGCAACTGCGTGTATTTATGATGCTGACCAAAGGTCTGCTGAACAAGCAAATCGCCGGCGAAGTGAACGTGTCTGAAGCCACGGTGCGCACCCACATGACGGCAATCTTTCGCAAA
>CAZHQZ010000191.1:0-2538 GCA_964534675.1 uncultured Pseudomonadales bacterium
CAAGCGTCTAACCACGCCCTGCAATCCGATACGGCGGCGCTGCTGCAAGAGCTGTCTAACTTGAATGATGCCGCGACAAATTTGCCAGATGCCAAACACTGGAATTGGGTCTTCGTCATTTCTGCGGCATTTTCGTTGTTGATTATGATCGCCATGGCAACCATTTTGTTGCGCTCCGGCAGCAGTCGTTTGCATGTGCAGGAATCTGAAAACGAAAGAAACCAAACCGCTATTTTGCGTTTGCTCGATGAGTTGGCGGATTTGGCGGACGGCGATTTAACCACCACTGCGACGGTGTCGGAAGATTTCACCGGCGCGATTGCAGACTCCATCAATTTTACGATTGATAACCTGCGTGTACTGGTGTCGCGCATCAACGACACCGCGGTGCGCGTATCTTCAGCGGCGCAAGAAACACAGGGTACAGCACTGCATCTCGCGGAAGCATCCGATCACCAAGCGCAAGAAATTGCCGGCGCTTCGGCAGCGGTCAACGAGATGGCGGTGACGATTGACCAAGTATCTGCCAACGCGGCGGAGTCCGCGGCGGTAGCGGAAAGATCGGTGTCCATCGCCAACAAAGGTGCGGAAGTGGTACAGAACACCATTCAAGGCATGGACAATATTCGCGATCAGATTCAAGAAACGTCAAAACGTATTAAACGTCTTGGTGAATCGTCACAAGAAATCGGCGACATCGTATCTCTGATTAACGACATCGCCGACCAAACCAACATCCTCGCTCTTAACGCTGCGATTCAGGCTTCGATGGCGGGTGATGCAGGTCGAGGCTTCGCGGTGGTAGCGGATGAGGTACAGCGCCTTGCGGAACGTTCTTCTGCAGCGACGAAACAAATCGAGGCGCTGGTAAAAACCATTCAGACGGATACCAACGAAGCGGTAGCGTCGATGGAACAAACCACGGCGGAAGTAGTACGCGGTGCGCGCTTGGCGCAAGACGCGGGTGTGGCACTGGAAGAAATCGAAAACGTATCGACCACGCTTGCGGAATTGATCCAAAACATTTCGAACGCGGCGCGACAACAGGCTTCATCGGCAGGTCACATTTCCAACACGATGAACGTTATCCAAGAAATCACCTCGCAAACTTCGGCGGGTACCAACGCCACCGCGCGTGCGATCGGGCACTTGGCGGAAATGGCCGTGGATCTGCGCGATTCGGTGCAGGGTTTCAAACTGCCCGATGAAGTAGGGCGCGCAGTGAGCGGCGCGCACGGTGCTGGCGCTGAGGATGAACGCCTGTCTTTCGCTTGATGGGCGCTCAACGCGCTAAACCACCATGACAGCAGTGCGCCCGCCTGTTTCTCCGCCACCAGTGCCTGCTGCACGCAAAAGCGGTACTGGCGGCGGCTGGTCCATGCAGGCGCAGAATGAGCTGAGTGAGGACGACTTCGCCAGTTGGCGCAAACTGTTAGAAGAGCGCACCGGCATTCATTTGGTGCCGCAACAAAAAACGTTTTTGCAATCGCAGCTCACCATTCGCGTGCGCGAATTGGGCAATATCAGCTTTGAGCAATATTTTCGCAGTCTGCATGAAGGTGTGGGCAGTGTGGTGGAGTGGTCAACGCTGATAGATCGTTTGGTGGTGAAAGAAACCAGTTTTTTTCGCCATCAGCCCACCTTTGATTTTTTGCGCAACTGCATCAATCAACGCATTGCCAACGGTCAGATCAATGATTCGTTTGATGTGTGGAGCGTCGGCTGTGCGACGGGTGAAGAGCCTTACACCCTGGCCATGATTCTGGACGAGTGTTTTGAATCGGCGGGTTTGGAAAATTATTGGGGCGTAACAGGCATGGATATTTCCATGCCAGCACAAACGTTTGCCAGACAGGGCATTTATTCAAAACGCAAATTGGATATGGTGCCGCCGCATCTGCGTGAAAAATATTTTGCAGATCACGATCAGTTGCGCTGCCGCATTTCAGCCGAGATGCGCGAACGCGTGTGTTTTACCAACGGCAATGTAATCGAGTTAAAAAAAATGCCGATGGTAAAAATGGACATTATTTCGTGCAACAACATGCTGATTTATTTTCGTCGCTGGCGGCGGCGCAAAATTTTGAACAATTTGGCGGAGCGCCTCAAAAAAGGCGGCGTGCTGATTATTGGTTTGGGTGAAATTGTGGACTGGGAGCATCCGCTGCTGGAGCCAGTGGCGGATGACAGTGTGCAGGCGTATGTCTGCGTGAGATAGTTTTGATGAGCCGGAGCAAATAAAACCGGCAATGACAGGAGCTAGGCCATGGCCGAGAAACGAAATTTTACCGCGCTCGATTGGGTGGCTGGTGAGATCGGCGAAACATTAAATGAAGCAGGGAATGCGCTGGAGGCCTACGTCGCCAACACGGACGATGTGCCGCGTATTCGCTTTTGTCTCAATCATCTACATCAAGTATTTAATATTTTGCAAATGGTGGAGCTGCACGGCGGCGCATTGTTGGCAGAAGAAATGGAAAAGCTGACGCAGGCGCTGCTGGATAAGAAAATCGCCAACACCAAAGATGCGCACGAAGT
>CAZHQZ010000192.1:0-2527 GCA_964534675.1 uncultured Pseudomonadales bacterium
GCGTGGTGCAGGCGGGTGTGCCGATGCGGATGCCGGAGGTCACCATCGGTGGGCGCGGGTCATTTGGCACGGCGTTTTTATTGACGGTGATATGCGCTTGGCCTAGTGCAGCATCTGCTTCTTTGCCGGTGATGTTTTTGTCGATCAGCGACAATAAAAACAAATGGTTTTCGGTGCCGCCGGAGACTACTTGGTAGCCGCGCGCTATTACCGCTGCTGCCATGGCTTTGGCGTTGGTCAGCACTTGTTGCTGATAGGTTTTGAAGGCCGGTAGCAGGGCTTCTTGGAAGCACGCCGCTTTAGCGGCGATAACGTGCATCAGAGGACCACCTTGTTGGCCTGGAAAAACGGCAGAGTTCAGTTTCTTTTCCAGCTCTTCATTTTTGCGCGCGAGAATCAAACCACCGCGTGGGCCGCGCAGCGTTTTGTGCGTGGTGGTCGTGACCACATCCGCAAACGGCACAGGGTTGGGATAAATACCTGCGGCAACTAGGCCGGCGACATGCGCCATATCCACAAACAAATACGCGCCCACTTTGTCGGCAATTTCGCGGTAGCGTGGAAAATCCAGCACGCCGGAATAGGCAGAAAAACCAGCCACGATCATTTTCGGTTTGTGTTCAATCGCCAGTTTTTCTAACTCGTCATAGTTGATTAAACCAGTAGCGGGGTCCAAACCGTATTGCACGGAGTGATACAGCTTGCCGGAAAAATTCACGCCTGCGCCGTGTGTGAGGTGGCCGCCGTGCGCGAGTGACATACCGAGCACCGTGTCACCCGCTTGGCACAGCGCCATGTAAACAGCGGCGTTGGCTTGGCTGCCGGAGTGCGGCTGCACGTTGGCGTAATCGGCGCCAAATAATTGCTTGGCGCGGTCGATAGCGAGTTGCTCCACCACATCCACATATTCGCAACCGCCGTAGTAACGCTTGCCTGGGTAGCCTTCGGCGTATTTGTTGGTCAGCTCCGAGCCTTGCGCGGCCATCACCGCAGGGCTGGCGTAGTTTTCAGAGGCGATCAGTTCGATGTGGTCTTCCTGCCTTTTTTGCTCGCTCTGAATGGCGCCCCACAGGGCGGGATCAAACGAGGCGAGGGTGACATCTTTGCTGAACATGGCCATAACTCCAAAAACGGTAATGCAGTGGAAAAAACGATGTCGCATTGTACACGAGGGGTCGCTTTCGGCAGAATGCCAGCAACCCTTTGCGCCCTGCTGTTATCGCTGTTTGCTTATGTCTGATTCGTTAAGCCCCGATCATTCCATTGATGCGCGCCGTTTGTATTGCCCAGAGCCGGTGATGCTGTTGCACAAAGCTGTGCGTGAAGTGCTGGATGGGCAGTTGATTGAAATGTGGGCGACCGACCCTTCTACCACGCGTGATGTGCCAAAGTTTTGTCGTTTTCTCGGACATGAATTGTTGGTGCAAACGCAGGAAGGCGAGTTGTATCGCTACGTGATACGCAAAGTCGTGACGGAGAATTGAGATGCGTTTATTGCACACCATGTTGCGCGTGACCGATTTGCCGCGCTCAATTACTTTTTACACCGAAGTGCTGGGCATGACGCTGCTGCGCCAGCAAGATTATCCCGATGGGCAATTTACTTTGGCATTTCTCGGTTACGGCAGCGAAGCAGAAAACACCGTGGTTGAGCTGACGTATAACTGGGGCGTGCACAGTTACGAAATGGGAACGGCGTATGGTCACATCGCCATTGAAGTAGATGATGTGCAAGCCGCTGTGGATGCGATGCGTGCAAAGGGTGCCAAGATTTTGCGTGAGCCTGGGCCGATGAAAGCGGGTAGTACGGTGCTGGCGTTTTTAGAAGATCCCGATGGTTATCGCATTGAGCTGTTAGCAAAACATGCGTAGCAGTAAAAAACCAAAAAACAAAAAGACAGTTAGGAGTAATGGATGAATACGGCGCAGGATAATCAACAAGGTTCGTTAGAAACGGCGATTACTGGTCAATACGATTTTACGATCAGCGAAATATTGTCAGAAGCATGGGCGAGAATAGATGGCTACAAAATGCCGTATGCCATTATCACGTCGGTATATTTTCTGATTTATTTTTTGGCGGTGGCTTTGGTGGTGATGCTGAATGGCATAGAGAATATTGAACGTGCGCAAGCGGCCATTCAATTATTAAGTTTTGCGATGATTCCTATGAGTGCTGCACTCACTATGATGGGGCTCAGCATCGCTGTGGCGCGCCCTATTACGGTGAGTCAATTATTTGCTTATTACAATAGCAAGGGTTTAGCTTTGATCGGTTTGCAAATTGTAATGATGATGGCCATTGGGCTGGGTTTGTTGCTGCTCATTATCCCTGGTATTTATTTATCGATTGCTTTGTTATTTGCTGTGCCTTTGATGTTGGAAAAAAATCTGACCATCGTGGATGCGTTTGAAGCTTCACGCAAAGCGGTAACACATCACTGGTTTAAAGTGTTCGGTTTGTGGCTGGTTATGGGTGTGATTTTGGTGATTTCTGCATTGCCATTGGGTATTGGTTTGTTCTGGA
>CAZHQZ010000193.1:0-2429 GCA_964534675.1 uncultured Pseudomonadales bacterium
CAACCAACCCGCACAACGCAGGCAGGGCAATATCTTTTATCCATGTCTCTCGAAAACGCATGCGCATGCAAACCTGTGACTTGCGGTGATTAGCGCGGCGATTGTAAGCCCAGCATGGATATTGCCGCTATAATGACGCACCCCAAAAACCCTCACCCGCCCCTTTTTCTCTAGGAGGACAGACCATGATTAAGCCACACGGTGCAGACACGCTCCAGCCACGTTTTGTTGCCGATGCCGCAGAGCGCGCCAAACTCACTGCTGAAGCGGAAAAGCTGCCGTCGGTGCTAATCAGCTCGGCCGCAGCGGGCAATGCCGTGATGATGGGCGCGGGTTATTTCACACCGCTCGCCGGTTACATGAACTTGGCAGACAGCCTTTCGGTGGCAGAAAAATTACACACCACCAACGGTTTGTTTTGGCCCGTTCCTATCGTCAATGTTTTAAAAGATGTTTCTTCTATTCAAGGCGCAAAACGCATTGCGTTGCGCGACCCCAATGTTGAAGGCCATCCTGTCATTGCGGTGATGGATGTTGACGCTATCGACGAAGCCAGCGACGAACAAATGCGTTTTATGGCACAACATATTTTCAGCACACTGGACGACAAGCATCCAGGGGTAGCTACTTTTTTATCTGCCGGTCGCTTCTTGGTGTCTGGTGCTATTCATGTATTGAATTACAGTTACTTCCCACAAGAGTTCCCAGATACGTTCCGCACCGCCACACAAATTCGCGAAGAAATTGCACAGCGCGGCTGGAAAAAAGTGGTGGCGTTTCAAACACGCAATCCGATGCACCGCGCGCACGAAGAGCTGTGTCGCATGGCACAAGAACGCTTGCAGGCTGATGGCATTGTGATTCACATGCTGCTCGGCAAATTAAAAGAAGGCGACATCCCTGCCTCCGTACGCGATGCCTGTATTCGCAAAATGGTTGAAAATTATTTTCCACCCAACACAGTCATGATTGCCGGATACGGTTTTGACATGTTGTACGCCGGGCCGCGCGAAGCGGTGCTGCACGCCATCTTCCGTCAAAACATGGGCGCAAGTTATTTGATTATCGGACGCGATCACGCCGGTGTGGGCAGCTACTACGGTCCCTTTGATTCACAAACCATCTTTGATGAAAAAGTGCCTGCTGGCGCGCTGCAAATCCAAACCTTCCGTGCAGACAACACCGCTTTCTCTAAAAAATTAAATCGCGTAGTGATGATGCGCGAAGCGGAAGGTCACACCGAAGAAGACTTCATCGTGCTCTCTGGCACCAAAGTGCGCCAGATGCTCGGCCAAGGCATTGCGCCGCCGCCAGAGTTTTCACGCCCTGAAGTAGCCAAAATCTTGATGGAATACTATCAAGCACTGGATGCGGGCAAGTAAGGCTTTCCTTTAAACAACACATGAACTGACGAGATCATTCGCCATGATGCAGTTATTAACAGACCCGCAAGCTTGGATGGCCTTTATCACGCTGACCACCCTAGAACTGGTGCTCGGTATTGATAACATCATTTTCATTTCTATTTTGGTGGAAAAACTGCCAAAAGAAAAAAGAGAGTTTGCGCGTCGCCTCGGTTTGTTCTTGGCGATGTTCATGAGAATTGCCCTGCTGATGACCTTGGCATGGATTGCCAATATGACTGCACCGCTGTTCAACGTGATGGATCACGGTGTTTCTGGGCGCGATATTATTTTGATCGCCGGTGGTTTGTTTCTAATTTGGAAAAGCACGCAAGAAATTCATCAATTGCTGGAAGGCGTTGAAGGACATGCCACTCATGCCGTCAAAGCCAACTTTTTTGCCATCATCATGCAAATTATTGTGATTGACTTGGTGTTCTCACTGGATTCCATCATCACAGCAGTAGGCATGAGCAATCAAATCGCCGTGATGGTAGCCGCGGTTGTGACGTCAGTAGGTTTGATGATTGCCTTTGCGGGATTCATTGGCAGCTTTATTGAAGATCACCCCACCATCAAAATGTTAGCGCTGGGTTTCTTGCTAGTTGTCGGCGTAGTATTGGTAGCAGATGGCACGGGGCATCATGTACCAAAAGGCTACATTTACTTTGCGATGGCGTTCTCTGTCATTATCGAAGCGCTAAATATTCGTTTGCGCAGCAAAGCACATAAGCCTGTTGATCTGCACGAGGCTTATGTCACTACCGACAAAGACACCCCTGCGCACTAATACACATTGCACACAATAAAAAAGCCACTGTAAAAGTGGCTTTTTTATTTTCTAGCCAAGCAATTTTAACTTGGCTCGTTGAGTACAACGATGCGCGGAATCGGCAATGAATTAAATGTGGAAGCTGTCGCTGCCGTATAAGCGCCCATCATGCGTCCTATTACCAAATCCCCCACTGCCAACTCCGGCAAGGGCAGCGTTTCTTCAATCACGTCAATGCTGTCGCAGGTTGGCCC
>CAZHQZ010000194.1:0-2283 GCA_964534675.1 uncultured Pseudomonadales bacterium
CAAGGTGACACATGAAAAAATTACTGGCATTTCTTTTTGCTTCCACCGTACTGGCCACTAGCGCATACGCTGGTGCACCTGTTTCGCCTGAGCAGTCCAACATTTTGAAAGCTGCTGTACAAAAAGCGCGCCCCGGTTTGTCTATTGGCGAAATTCGCAGCTCTACAGTACCGGGGCTTTTTGAAGTTGATCTCGGCGGCAAAGACACGGTTTACATGTCGGCCGATGGAAAATATTTAATTACTGGGACTATGTACCGCGTAGAAAACAAACGTTTTGTGAACATTGCCGATGAGCGCATGCAGCCTATGCGCGTACAAAAACTGGCTGCTGTAAAAAAAGAAGATATGGTGATTTTTTCACCGCAGGGCAAACCAAAATCTTATGTCACGGTTTTCACCGATGTGGATTGCGGCTTCTGTAGAAAACTGCACAAAGAAGTGCCAAAACTGAACGCCATGGGTATTGAAGTGCGCTACCTCGCCTATCCACGCGCTGGCATTCCTTCGCCTTCTGCCGATAAATTAGTCACCGTATGGTGTTCAAAAAACCGCCAAGAAGCACTGACGCAAATGAAAAATGGCACGACACTCCCCGCGCAAACTTGCACCAATCCTGTAGCGGATGAATTCAAACTGGGCAATGAACTGGGCATCAGCGGCACGCCTGCACTGTTCACACCCAACGGCGAATTGCTGCCCGGTTATATGCCTGCCGAAGAATTGGCGGCCACATTGGGCGTTGCACCCAATACCGCGCAGAAAAACTGATCCTCCAGAAAAAATCACTCCACAAACTCATGGCGAGCACCTTTCATTTTGCGAAAGCAGTGCTCGCTTGGTTTGATCGCGCAGGACGCAAGCATCTCCCTTGGCAGCACAACATCACGCCTTATCGGGTGTGGCTGTCGGAGATCATGCTGCAACAAACGCAAGTCAGCACTGTTATTCCCTATTTTGAAAAGTTTATCGCGCGCTTTCCCGATGTTGATGCGCTAGCCGCCGCCAACCAAGACGACGTATTAGCACTGTGGACCGGCTTGGGCTACTACTCACGCGCGCGCAATCTGCATCGCACTGCACAAATTATTTGCGAGCAGTACAACAGCATTTTTCCAGACACGGTTGAAGCACTCAGTCAATTACCCGGCATTGGTCGCTCCACCGCCGGCGCTATTGTCTCGATCGCCTACAAAAAACACGCAGCCATTCTCGACGGCAACGTCAAACGTGTCTTGGCACGCTTTTACGCCATTAGTGGTTGGACTGGTGACTCCGCCACACAAAAAACTCTCTGGCACCACGCAGAAAAACTCACGCCAAAAACACGCACAGGCGATTACACACAGGCGATGATGGATCTCGGCGCAACGGTCTGCACACGCAGCAAACCGCGTTGTACACAGTGCCCATTACAGACTCATTGCGTTGCCTATCGCGACAATAGCATCGCGCAATATCCAGAAAAAAAATCTAAAAAAACATTGCCAACAAGAATCGTTAATATGCTGATGATTCGCAACACAGCCGGCGAAATTTTATTGCAACAACGCGCACCCGCCGGTTTGTGGGGTAGCCTGTGGTGCCTGCCAGAAATATCACCGGAAAAAGATGTCGGCGATAGCTGCAAAGACTTATGTGAACAACAGCCAAAAAAAATAGAAATATGGCCGAGCTGGAAACACAGTTTTAGTCATTTCCATCTAGACATCACACCCATTTTGATCGACGTAAATACTCGCGCCAAAAAAATTGCCGAACCGAATCAGCAATGGATCACGCCCAAGCAAGCCTCCGCGTTGGGCATGCCCGCCCCCGCCGTTAAACTGCTCGCGCAACTGGCTGCATGCTAAAATTCATCACCCGCTCGTAAGGAATCGCCGCTGTGTCACGCACTGTTTTCTGTCGCAAATACCAACAAGAAATGGAAGGTTTGGATAAACCTCCCTTCCCCGGTGCTAAAGGACAAGAACTGTTTGCATCTGTCTCTAAGCAGGCGTGGCAGGAATGGATTGCGCACCAAACGATGCTGATTAACGAAAAAAAATTAAACATGATGGATATGACAGCGCGCTCGTATCTTGCCGAGCAGCGCGATTTATTTCTCAGCGGCGATGCCTTCGATAAAGCTGACGGTTATGTGCCGCCAACACCGTAAGTTTGCTTGACCTCTCCCCGCGCAGCGGGTCTAATACGCGCCTCCCAAATGGCCAGATAGCTCAGTCGGTAGAGCAAGGGACTGAAAATCCCTGTGTCGACAGTTCGATTCTGTCTCTGGCCACCA
>CAZHQZ010000195.1:0-2271 GCA_964534675.1 uncultured Pseudomonadales bacterium
TGCTCATAGGCTCGCACCAAGGTATCGCCATCCATGCCGTACAGCTTGGCACACGCCCGCAAATAGCCTTTCACAAATACTGCGCTACGAAACTCAGAAAACCGTCCACTTTCCAGGGCTGCCACTTGGCGAGCCGGCAAATGTAATTCGCGCGCAACATCTTCTAGTGTGAACTGTTTTTTCTCGCGCTGCTGTCGCAATGTATTTCCTATCTCTGCTGTATTGGGCAGAGTGGTGCTTTCATCAGCAGCACTCATTTGTCTTTCGCCCACACTTTGTACTCACCGTATTGTGGCGAAGTGGCGAACTGGTTTTTCAGCAACAGCGCGTAGCTCGCCACTTTATCTGGCTGCTCCATGACGTGCGCCAAACGAATACCCAACCACAATGACTGTGCATTTTGCCCAGACATCATCAAAAATTTTTCATACAACTGTTTGCACTGATCGAACTCGCCTGTATCAAATTTCAGCTCTGCCATTTCTAGCAACACTTGCGGGTTGCGTGCATTGTTGATGTAGCTACGACGAAAAGCCTCCTCCGCTTCTTTCATCTTGCCCTGCTTTTTCAAGCAAGTGCCGTAGTTTAGAAAAGCTGCATCGCGACGCGCGTACATCACATCTTCTGTCGCTTTCTGAAAACTATTACAGGCTTCATCTA
This sequence comes from uncultured Pseudomonadales bacterium, assembly GCA_964534675.1. Classification (GTDB taxonomy): domain Bacteria; phylum Pseudomonadota; class Gammaproteobacteria; order Pseudomonadales; family UBA7239; genus UBA7239. Next base: position 661 of record CAZHQZ010000195.1, read on the forward strand.
TACGATCATGGCGATAAAGAAAGACGCCGTAATTAACGTAGGTAGCGGTATAGCTGGAATCATCACTCAGCGCTTCTTTGTATTCTTTTTCGGCCAACTCATTTTCACCATCGGTGAGGTAGTAGTAGGCCAAGACGTTGTGCAATTCCGCAGAATCGCTGTCAATCGCCAAACCTTTTTTGATGGCGCGCAGGGCAGAATCGCGGCGGCCATCGCGCATATAACCGTTTGCCAGTGTGATGTAATCCGCCAGTGCCGACTTCATATCCACTTTGCTATCGGAATGCGGAATAGGTTTGCCAGTGGCATCGTTGATCTCTTCGGTCACGCAGCCCGACACCAAGGCACATCCGCAAACCAGCGCGCCAACTAACCAGCGTTTCAATAAACCCATTATGTTTCTCCTTGCACAAAACGCACGACATCACTTGCAGAGCTTAATTCATTACGCCCGTAACGTTCACTGCGCCGCGTCCGATCATTGACCATCCCCGCCAGTTGCCCACAAGCCGCATCTATATCGTCACCACGCGTGGTGCGAATGGTGGTTGTATACCCTGCTTCCACCAAAATGTCACGGAACCGATACAGGCTGTTGTTGCTCACACGGCGATAGTCCGACAACGAGAACGGGTTGAACGGAATCAAGTTAATCTTAGATGGCACATCGCGCAGCAGTTCCGCTAATTGGCGCGCATGTTCAGGTCTATCGTTCACGCCGTCGATCAACGTGTATTCGATGGTTGCACTGCGTTTGTCCGGCAAGCCAGCCAAGTAGCGTTTGACCGATGCCAGCAACATGGCGATAGGGTATTTGCGATTGATCGGCACTAATTCGTCGCGCAGCGCGTCATTGGGTGCATGCAAAGAAACCGCTAGCGAAACGTCGGTGTGTTTGCCCAATTCATCCAACATCGGCACCACACCAGAGGTGCTCAGGGTCACGCGCCGCTTTGATAAACCATAGGCGTGATCGTCCATCATCAAATTGACGGCATCTACCACGTTATCAAAATTGAGCAGCGGCTCGCCCATGCCCATCAACACCACGTTGGAAATCACGCGCTCCGCCTGCGGATTCAAACTACCAAACGAGCGCGCCGCCAACCACAACTGACCGACGATTTCGGCTGCCGTGAGATCGCGCTGAAACCCCTGCTTGCCGGTGGCGCAGAAACTGCAATCCAGCGAGCAGCCGATCTGTGAGGACACACAGAGCGTGCCGCGCTTTTTTTCGGGGATAAACACGGTTTCGATGCAACTGCCGCCGGATACGCGCGTCAGCCATTTGCGCGTGCCATCCACAGATTCCAACTGCTGCACCAACTCCGGCGGGCGCACCTCAGCCACGGCTTCCAGCTTGCTGCGCAGGGCTTTAGAGAGGTTGGACATTTGACTGAAATCGTCCACGCCGCATTGGTGTATCCACTGCAATACTTGGCGCGCACGAAATGGCTTCTCGCCTAAATCGGCAAAAAAAGCCTCCATTTTTGCCGGGCTGAGGCCGAGCAGATTCACTTTGTCGGTCATCTCGCTCATTGCGCCTCCGGGCGCCCGGCGTGCAGGGCTTTAACGAGGATAAATATCGGTAGCAGGGAAAAAGTAGGCGAT
>CAZHQZ010000196.1:0-2239 GCA_964534675.1 uncultured Pseudomonadales bacterium
AAAGCAGTACGAGCATTACCGCGATTTGTTGTTCAGCTTTCCCAAACCCGCACCGTAGGGGCAGACCTATGTGTCTGCCCAGAAAAAATACCGAACACATCAAAACAGGGCGAACACACAGGTTCGCCCCTACGAGCGCCGAATGAAATGGGTAATAACGAACAGAATGCATATGTTAAAGGGATGAATGTTATGACTGACTACAAAACCATCGCCAACGCATAAGGAAGGAACCTATGTCCAACCTCAGCTCACAAGACCAAGCTACCGAATTCCTGCTCTACACCGCGCCCAATGGCGCGATTAAGGTGGAGGTGCTGCTCAGTGGCGAAACCCTCTGGCTGACACAAAAACGCATGGCCGAATTATTTGGCGTAGGTGTGCCAGCGGTGTCCAAGCACCTTGAAAATATCTATGAATCCAATGAGTTACAGCGAGATGCAACAGTTTCCATTTTGGAAACAGTCCAGCAAGAAGGCGGTCGAGGGGTTAGGCGCAAGCTGGAATACTACAACCTCGATGCGGTGATCTCGGTCGGCTACCGGGTCAACTCAACACAGGCCACCCAGTTCCGCATCTGGGCCACCCAGCTCATCAAGGAGTACATCATCAAGGGCTTTGCCATGGATGATGAGCGGTTAAAAAATGGCCGCTATTTTGGCAAGGATTATTTTCGCGAATTACTGGAGCGAGTGCGCTCCATCCGCGCCAGTGAGCGACGCATCTACCAGCAAATCACTGATATTTTTGCCGAATGCAGCATTGATTACGACCCAAAATCAGAAACCACCCGCCTGTTCTATGCCCATGTGCAGGACAAGTTTCATTATGCGATTACCGGTCACACGGCGGCAGAAATCATCGCACTCAAAGCAGATGCCAGCGCGCCGCTGATGGGCATGAGCACCTACAGAAATGCACCGGCTGGCCGAGTGTTGAAATCTGATGCCACTATTGCAAAAAATTATTTGCCTGAAGCCGATATTAAAAAACTGGAGCGTGCTGTTTCTGCCTTCTTTAATTACATCGAAGGCATTATTGAACGGCGAAACACCTTCACGATGGAGAGCTTCGCCGAAAGCGTGAACAAATTCCTTACTTTCAATGAGTACCAGATTCTCGAAGGCTACGGAACAGTAAGCCGGCAACAAGCCGAGCAGAAAGCCTTTGCCGAATATGAAAAATTCAATCAACAGCAGCGCATAGAATCTGACTTTGATCGCGCAATGAAAAAGCTGCTGAAGAAAGGGGATACACAGGAATGACTGACTACAAAACCATCGCCGAATCCAACAACTTTATTGTGTTGGATAAATACAAAAAAGAATGGCAGGTTTCCGAAAGCTACCAGAGTGAAGACGCGCTGGAGCGCGAGTTTATTCGCGATCTGCAAAACCAAGGCTATGAATTTCTGCCCAGCGTGAACACACCAGAAAAAATGCTCGCCAATGTGCGTATACAATTACAAAGCCTGAACAATCTACAGTTTTTGGATGATGAGTGGCGGCGCTTTGTGGAAACCTGGCTGGACAAACCCAGCGATGGCATTGTGGAGAAAACCCGCAAGATTCACGCAGACTACATACACGATTTTGTGTTTGACGACGGCCACATTCAGAACATCTACTTGCTGGACAAGAAAAACATCGCGCGCAACAAGGTGCAGGTCATTAAGCAGTTTGAACAAATGGGCAGCCACGCCAACCGCTATGACGTAACAATACTGGTGAACGGCCTGCCACTGGTGCAAGTGGAATTAAAAAAACGCGGTGTGGCAATTCGAGAGGCTTTTAACCAAGTACACCGCTACAGCAAAGAGAGCTTCAATAGCGAGCATTCACTGTACAAGTATTTGCAGTTGTTTGTGATTTCCAACGGTACGGACAGCCGCTACTTCGCCAACACCACCTCGCGCAATAAAAACAGTTTTGACTTCACCATGAACTGGGCAAAAGCGGACAACGGCCTAATTAAAGACCTGAAAGATTTCACCGCCACTTTCTTTCAAAAAAATACCCTGCTCAATGTACTGCTGCACTACTCAGTGTTTGATGTAAAAAACCGGCTGCTGGTGATGCGCCCCTACCAAATTGCCGCTACCGAACGCATTTTGTGGAAGATCAACAGTGCCTACCAAGCCAAGCAGTGGAGCAACATTGAAGGCGGTGGCTTTATCTGGCACACCACCGGCAGCGGCAAAACCCTCACCAGCTTCAAAGCGGCGCGTTTAGCCACGGAG
>CAZHQZ010000197.1:0-2211 GCA_964534675.1 uncultured Pseudomonadales bacterium
GTGATTATATACAGTAATGCGCGGGCGGCAAGGGCTGCGTTAAGGTGCTGCGATTATTGGGGGGAAAGAAAATGTCTAAGCGATTACTAGCGCCGTTATTGCTGTGTCTTTTTTGTTTGGGAGGCTGCTTTAACAAGGCAGATGGTCCTGTGGTGAAAACAGCGCAGGGCGATGTGCAGGGTTTCATCAAAGAAAATGTGCATGAGTTTTATGGCATTCCCTACGCTGCGCCACCTGTGGGTGAATTGCGTTGGAAGCCGCCGCAACCTCACGCAAATTGGCAAGGTGTACTCAAAACCACGCAAGCACCATCGCAGTGTTTCCAATACATGCTGTATATGCAGCGCGGTCAGGAAGATTGTCTGTATTTGAATATCGCAACATCGGACGTTAAACCTGCAAAGCCGAAACCGGTGATGGTGTGGTTTCACGGCGGTGGTTTTATCGGTGGCGATGGTTTGCAAGGCACTCCCTTGCAGCGTTTGGCGGCGCGCGGTGATGTGGTGGTGGTCAGCATGAATTATCGCGTGGGTGCATTGGGTTTTCTTGCGCATCCCGCGCTTTCAAAAGAATCTGAAAAAACCAATGGCAGTTATGCGTCAGGTAATTATGGCTTGATGGATCAACAAGCCGCTTTGCGTTGGGTGCGTGACAATATTGCAAATTTTGGCGGCGATCCACAAAACGTCACCATTTTTGGCGAATCAGCCGGCGGCATGAGTGTGTGTGCGCATTTAGCATCACCTGTCAGTAAAGGTTTGTTCAAACAAGCGATTATTGAAAGCGGTCCTTGCATGGGGCGCAATGCGCAGTTGGCAGCGGCAGAAAAGCAAGGCGAGTGGTTGGCAATACGCGCAGGTTGTGAAGGACGCGGTGATTTATTGCAATGCTTGCGTAGTAAAACGCCAGAGCAAATTTTGCAGGCGTTGCCGAATGATCCCGCTTTTGTATTTGGTGAAGGTGAGTTTGGTGTGTGGGGACCGGTGATTGATGGATACATACTGCCAGAAAGTGTTGAAAAAAGTTTTCAAACAGGGCATTTCAATCGCGTGCCTGTTATTAACGGCAACAATGATGATGAAGGCAGTTTGATGGTGATGTTCTCGCATGAATATCGTTTCAAACCCTTGAAAGCTGAAAATTATGAAAAGCGCATCCGCTATTTAGTGGGTGATAATCAAGCTCTTGTCGATAAAGTAAAAGTGCGTTATCCGCTGGAAAAATATGCCGATCCTGGTGCTGCCTTGGCAGCGGTGTTGGGTGATGGTTTTATGGTGTGCAATATTCACAAAATATCAGATGATTTATCGCCTTGGGTTCCCGTTTACGCGTATACCTTCACTTATCCTGATGCGGCTTTTATTTTGCCAGAGATGCGAAAGTTAAACGCATTTCACAGCGCTGAGCTACAGTTTGTATTTCATGCGCCGATGAATTGGTTTCGTAGTCATTTTTCAGGTGATGAACTGAGTCTGGCTAATGCGATGATGGATTACTGGTCGCAGTTTGCGCATACCGGCAACCCTAATCGCCAAGAATGGCTGGCTTGGCCTTTGTATTCCGATCATAAAAAACAGATGATGTTTGATCGTCAGTTGTCGATCTCCAATACCAGCAAACAAGAGGTCTGTAATTTTTGGCAGTCTTTAGGTATTGATGATCGCCATGCCTTGCAGCAATTTGATGAAAAGCCAGAATTTGATAAAACACCTGTGGCGCATTAATAAAATATTCGTAGTCATCCATGTCGGAGTTGTGTAATGGATAGTGCAAAAATGGTGGAAGCGTGGCGCGTGATGCGCATTCAAGCCGAATTGGTGGATGGCATTGAGCATTTAACTGGGTTGGGGCCTGCTGTTACGGTGTTTGGCAGCGCGCGTTTGCATGAATCTGATGATTACTACACCGATGCTTGCCGCTTGGGACAGTTGTTGGCTGAGGCTGGATTGGCGGTAATTACCGGCGGCGGCCCCGGCATTATGGAGGCGGCGAATCGCGGTGCGTATCAACAAGGCGGGCGCTCTATCGGTTTGAATATTGCGTTGCCACACGAGCAGGGCGCTAACGAGTATCAAACTGTGTCGATGAATTTTCGTTACTTTTTCGTGCGAAAAATGATGTTTGTAAAACACACCGTCGGTTTTGCAATTTACCCTGGCGGTTTTGGCACGATGGATGAATTGTTTGAAGCGCTGACCTTGGTGCAAACAG
>CAZHQZ010000198.1:0-2193 GCA_964534675.1 uncultured Pseudomonadales bacterium
CGTTGTTGAATTTCTTGTTCGTGCAGAGCGGTCTGCCGTTCCGCGCTGTCGGCCGTGAGATGAGTGTCCAGATACGGGCGCGCCAACCGCATGTTATTGCGCAACAACGCGGAATAAATATGCACGCGCACGGTGGAATCAGTACTGTCATCGTGGCGCGGATCGGTTAGCCAATAACGCAGTGCATACACACCCATGCCGTCTTTGTAATCCATCACCACGCATTGCGGCGCAGGATAAGGAGCTACATACGGAATATCCGCCTCACGTATAGTTTTTTCGATCACCGGAATCACCGACTGCGGCGGAATCGAAAATTGCACAGGAAAATACACCCAGCGACGAAAATTGGGGCGCGCGGGTGTACTAAACACATCCACTTTTGATTTCACCAACACGCTGTTGGGAATCACCACCACGTTGCCGTCATTGGTGCGCACAGCCGTGTGCCGCCAGTGCACTTCAATCACTTTTCCCTTGGTGGTATCCACTTTGATCCAGTCGCCAATTTTTACGGAGTTGTCGAGCTGCAAGGCGATACCGCCGAGAATATTGCCCAGCGTATCCTGCATGGAAAACGCGATGATGCCGGTGATGATGGCGGAAGTGGTAAACAAGCTGGCTGGATCCACGCCAGTGGCGCGCAGCCTCACCAAACCCCAGGCGCAATACAGCAACACCATCAGTACATCTTCCACAATGCGCGGCGGCATCATCCCCAAGCGCGGCAGTACTGCGCGAAACACGGTGAGTCCACCCAAGCGAATCAGCAGCACACCCATCAGTAATTCGGCGATGGCGGCAAACCAACTCGCGCCATCGTGCATACGCAGTTGTGGCAGCAACCACCCCAAGAGGCTGCTCATGGCCACCAACACCGCCAACACCGTGTTCTGCACCAGCAATTTACGACGATCGTGTTTGGCAAAACGCAGCAACAACAGTTGCAGCAAAACCACAAAGAGCGCCGCCTCTACCCAAGCCGCACCCCATCCATACGCAAACAATTTTTCGATGTTCATACAGTGCACATCCATCACCGCTGTCGATCTAGTCTAGCCTGTCCGCAACCGTTAAGCTTACACCTCCCGCCTTTGCACCACCCTATTTTTAGTGATTCGCTGATGCTCACCTACCACGTTATCGACCCCGTTATCGTCCACCTCGGCCCACTCGCTATCCGCTGGTACGGCGTGATGTATTTACTCAGCTTTCTGGCGGTGTGGTGGCTGGCTGTGCGCCGCTCCGCTGCCGGTTTGGTTGCCACGCAAACGCGGCAAGAAGTGGAAGACCTCGTGTTCTACGGCGCGCTCGGTGTCATCCTCGGCGGGCGCATCGGCTATGTCTTTTTTTATCAATTTGATACTTTTTTGCACGACCCTTTATTTCTTTTCAAAATCACGCAAGGCGGCATGTCTTTTCACGGCGGTTTAATCGGTGTCTTGATTGCACTCGCGCTGTTTGCACGCAAAATTCATCGACCTTTTTTTGCGGTGATGGACACCGTTGCCCCCCTCACGCCCATCGGTTTGGGCTTGGGCAGGCTCGGCAATTTCATCAACCAAGAATTGTGGGGACGCGCCACCGATATACCGTGGGCGATGGTGTTTCCCGCCGATCCATTGCATTTAGCGCGCCATCCCTCACAGCTCTATCAATTTGCACTGGAAGGCGTGTTGTTATTTATCCTGCTGTATTGGTTTTCCAGCAAGCCGCGCCCGCAAGCGTTAATTTCAGGATTGTTTTTGGTGTTGTACGCCGTGTTCCGTTTTTCTGTGGAGTTTTTCCGCGAGCCGGATGCCTTTCTCGGTTTTGATGCACTGGGCTGGATGACGCGCGGACAAGAACTGTGCATCCCGATGTTCATCGCCGGCATTATCATTTGTGTGTGGAGTATCAAACGCAACAAAATAGGAATGCACTGATGCAGCAATATCTGGATTTAATGCGCCATGTGCGCGACCACGGCACGGTGAAAACCGATCGCACTGGCACCGGCACAATCAGCGTGTTTGGCTACCAAATGCGCTTTGATCTCGCAGCAGGTTTTCCACTGCTCACCACCAAAAAACTGCACACCAAATCCATCATTCACGAATTGCTATGGTTTCTCGCCGGTGACACCAACATTAAGTATCTCAATGACAACGGCGTCAAAATCTGGGATGAATGGGCAGATAAAGACGGCAATCT
>CAZHQZ010000199.1:0-2191 GCA_964534675.1 uncultured Pseudomonadales bacterium
TTGTCTACCGCACGCAGCGCCATGATGCGATCCAGCGCCTTGCGATCTCCCAGATGACAGCCCAAGGCATAGGCGGAATCAGTGGGATAGACGATCACTGCGCCGTCGCGAATCAACTCCACAGCACGTTTAATGAGTCGCGCCTGCGGGTTTTCTGGATGAATTTGGAAAAACTGGCTCATACCATCTCCGAGTTAGTCGTGGCAGAGATTATCGAGAGACTCGGTTAGAATGTCGAACGCCCTTTTTCGCGCAAATATCCCATGCTGGCTCTACTCGAAATTCTGCCCGTTATCATTTTCGGTGTCGTTTACTTTCTAAACGGAAAATCGATAGCTATAGCAAACATAAATTATCAGTTTGATGGCATTTACAGTGCCACTGCTGCCTTGATGCTGTCTACTGTAATGGTGTTTGCGGCGATTTGGTTTTGGAAACGCACTCTCACCAAAGGACAGATGGGTATGCTCGCCATGGTGCTGACACTGGGCGGCGCAACAATTATTTTGCACAACCCTGATTTTCTGAAATGGAAACCCACCGTACTCAGTTGGGCATTAGCCATTGCCTTTGCCGGCACACAACAATTTTCACAACAGGGTTTAGTGGAGCGCGCCTTGGGCGAACAAATTACGCTGCCCGCCAAAATCTACGCACGACTCAGTTTTTTATGGGCCGGCTATTTTCTATTGTTGGGCGCATTAAATTTGATTGTTGCTTTTCAATTTTCTGAAGCATTTTGGGTGAAATATAAATTGTGGAGCATGGCCTCTTCACCTATTTTGGCCATTATTTCAGCGGTGGTGATTGCACCCTATCTCAAAGAAACATCAGACACCAAAAGCACGTCTCAAAACCAAGAAGAATCGCCATGAAAAAATCACTACTCTTTTTGCTATTATTCAGCAGTGCAGGCTCTCTTGCCGCAGAGTCGCCGTACTACATTACTGACAAAGTTTATGCGCCGGTACGCGCTGAACAAAATGACAAAAGCAAACTTATCCATGACGGGCTCACCAGCGGCACCGCCGTTACCCTGCTCGAAAAGAATGACAAAACGGGTTATGCACACATCCGCACAGCAGACAACATTGACGGCTGGGTTCGTGCGCAATACCTCAGCACAGAAGCACCTGCCAGCATGCAACTCGAACAAGCCAATGCACGCATCGCGCAACTGCAAACAGAAAAACAACAAATCGAAGAGCAGTTGGTTGCCCTCAAGCAAATATCAACATCACAAATAGACACACACAAACGCAACACGGATCTCGTTAAACAAAACAGCTTACTGATCGCCGATAAAGAGCTGCTAACAACCGACAACGAGCGTTTGAAAGATCGCAAAAATCAAACATGGTTTCTGTATGGCGGGCTGTTGGTGGCGCTAAGCTGTATCGTCTGCGTGCTGCTATCTAAACTCTTCACTAAACGCCGCAACAATGGGTGGTACTAATGAAAAAAATTCTCCTTACTTTGTTATTGCTCTGCCTAAGTGCCAGCAGTTTTGCCGGGCAAGCGACTGATATTCGCGTTCTACTGCATACCAGTGCAGGCGACATTACTCTGCAACTGAATGAAAAGGCTGCACCAAAAACAGTGGCTAATTTTCTACAGTACGTTGATGAAGGCTTTTACAACAACACCCTGTTTCACCGCGTAATCCCCGACTTTATGATCCAAGGAGGCGGCTTTGAAAAAGACATGACCGAGAAGCCAACGCGCGCGCCCATTGCCAATGAATCCATGAACGGATTAAACAATCTCAAAGGCACGATCGCGATGGCTAGACGGCAAGATCCAGACAGCGCCACCGCACAATTTTTTATCAACTTAATTGATAACGCTTTTCTGGACGCCAATCCGAGCAAGCAAGGCTATGCCGTATTTGGCAAAGTTATACAGGGCATGGATGTCGTGGAAAAAATTGCCAGCACTCGCACTGGCGAGCGCGGCATGTTTCAAGATGTGCCGTTGCAAGACGTAATTATTCTCAGCGCAAAACGCCTGCCATAACACAAAACATCGTGATTGCTCTCAGCGTCAACATCAACAAAATTGCTCTGCTGCGCAATTCTCGCGCCGGCAATTTTCCCAATTTACTGGAATACGCTGAGCAGTGTATTACCTTGGGTGCAAACGGCATCACTGTGCATCCGCGCCCAGACCAACGCCATATTCGCGCCAGTGA
>CAZHQZ010000200.1:0-2183 GCA_964534675.1 uncultured Pseudomonadales bacterium
GTTTCCAAATCCACGCGCTCTGCGGTGAGAATCAAAGCAAAATCATTGGGTAGTGGTTGTGTGTGTTCAGCGATGATGCGGCGCTGCACGCCGTCCCACACTTTGCTGTCGTCAGCGTAGTAGTAATACAGTGAAGTATTTTCCAGCAGCGTGAGGCCTGCATACCATTCTTGGTAATTCCATTCGTCGCTCTGGCTGACGTGGTACCAGCTGTAATGCGTGATACCGACATCGCCTTCAATGGCATCCGTCAATTTGTGTTTGAAGCCAATGGAGTAATCCAGTTCCAAGTTGGGGGTGTCGGCTTCGTCGCTGTCGATGTTGGATGTCCAAACGCCCGCATAAAATCCGCTGTCGTGCTCGTAATCCAAGCCCAGTTGCAGAGCGGGGTGTGAGTCCGTGGCGCTGATGCCATCGGCGATGTAGTCGCTGGCAGCCGTGGTAGTCAAACTGAGACCGGCATGTGCCAGTGTGGGCAGCGCCAGCGCGCAGCCAAGCAATAGAGATAGGTAAGAGCGATGCATAACAGAGATTCTCCTTAAGGTGAGCACGCGCATCCTACAGCAAATACGAATTATTATCATTAATTTTCGCATCTGTCGCGCCGAGAGGCATAAAAAAACCCGCCAGCGGCGGGTTCTTTCGAGGCAAAACCTCTAGTGGCTTAGAACAGCGTATAGATGAAAGGTGCTACGGCAGAGCCGTGAGCAAACACGATCAACAAACCGAGCAACAACAGCACGATAACAATAGGTGCCAGCCAGTATTTTTTGCGCTCTTTCATGAAACCGGCGAAGTCTTTGAGTAGTTCGAGCATCAGTAGGGTTTCTCCATATGTTGGCGGGCGGGATTGTTACGGGTCACGCGGTAAGTGTCCAGCGTGGCGTTGAGTTGGCGGTGCATGGGGTCTTTGCCGGTGAGTCGCATGATGAAGCCCATGGGCATAAACAGACCGTAAAACAAAATGAACAAAATAATGCGGGTGTTGATAAAGCCTAGCCCTTCCGCCAACTTCATCCACGGCGTGTAGAAGTGAATAAGGCTCGCCGGATGTAGCAGCGCCCAGACAATGAGCGCACCGCCCACCGGTCCTACATAAAGCAACCAGTGCAGCATTTTTTCGATGCCACCTTTGAGCCACGGCAAAAAGCAGCCGATCAAACCGATCAAGATCGCGCCAGTTACCAAACCAAATTTACGCAATTCGGCATCGGTCATTGCAGTTTTTTTATCGGATGCAGTCATCAGTCCAGCTCAAATTCGTCTTTCCAGTTGTCATTTTTCTCCCACACCGGTTGCTCCGGTTTGGCGAGCAAATAATTTTCCAATACAAGGTAGTCCATCTCACAGCGCATAAAACAGCGGTAAGCATCTTCGGGTGTGTTGACGATAGGTTCGCCGCGCACATTGAACGATGTGTTAATAGAAACAGGGCAGCCCGTGAGTTTTTCAAACTCATCCAACAGCGTGTAAAAACGCGGATTGGTTTCTGGGTGTACGGTTTGAATGCGCGCCGAGTAATCCACATGTGTCACGGCGGGAATTTGCGAGCGTGGCACGTTGAGTTTTTCAATGCCGAATAAACGCTCTTGCTCCAGCGTCATCGGAATGCGTTTGTTTTCCGCCACGGGCGCGACCATCAACATATAAGGGCTGGTGGCTTGGTGTTGAAACCACTCGCTCACTTTGTCGGCTTTAACGGCAGGCGCAAATGGGCGAAAGGATTCGCGGTATTTGATTTTTAAGTTCATCACCGATTGCATTTTCGGGCTGCGCGGATCGCCGATAATCGAGCGGCCACCGAGTGCGCGCGGACCAAATTCCATACGTCCTTGAAACCAGCCGATAACATTTTCGCTGGCCATAATTTGCGCCAGTTTAGGTAGCAGTTCACTGTCATCGAGGCGCTGATATTTCGCACCGACGCTGTCCAAATAGGCGGTGATTTCTGCATCGCTGTAGCGCGGACCGAGATAGCCACCTTGCATGGCATCGCCAGGCAGTGATGTGCGCGGGTTTTCCAAGTATTGGTACCAAATAGCTAGCGCGGCGCCGAGTGCGCCGCCGGCGTCACCTGCGGCCGGTTGTACCCAGATTTCAGAAAATGGCCCTTCACGCAGCAGGCGACCATTCGACACGCAATTCAATGCCACGCCACCGGCGAGGCAGAGTTTGTCGATGCC
>CAZHQZ010000201.1:0-2152 GCA_964534675.1 uncultured Pseudomonadales bacterium
GCAATCAAAATGCTGGGGCTCTGCCAGTAGGCGCGCAAATCTTTCCACTGCTCCTCGGAGACGATGCAATCCTTGCCCTCCTCACTGAGGAAGCGGTTCACATCCACCCCGCCCATCACCAACAATTTTTTATGCAAAATCTTGACGAAGAACATGGAGCCGTTTTCTTGCGTCATTACCATAAGAGCCGTTAGTGGGTTGCGCATGATTTGCAGCAGCGAGCCAATAAGCGGCAGCCCCTTGGCGGTGGGTATGGCTGATGTGCTGGGCGGTGTGGTGGTATCGCTCACGGCGGGCTCCGTGTGTTTGTTGTTCTATGTCGTCGAACTATACGCGGCAAGTATGGCTGCGTCAGCCAGAAATTTGCGACATTTGTTTGAGTGTGTGTTGATGCGTTTGGCCGATCTCACAAAAAAATAATCCAGATCAACTTTTTAAACATACTTTACAGATACATTTTCTCCTGCCTTACCCAATCCCCTCGGAGAATAGCTGTATGTTTTGTATTCAATGCGAACAAACCCTCGTCAATGAAAAAGTCACCGGCTGTCAGTTCAAAAAAGGGAAGTGCGGGAAAGAGGCGGAGACAGCCGATCTGCAAGATATTCTGATCTATCTTTTGCAAGGCATAGCGCAGTACGCGCACCGTGCGCGGCTGTTGGGCGCTGTGGATCCGGCGGTGGATCGCTTTATCCCACCTGCGTTGTTTTCCACGCTCACCAATGTGAATTTCGACAATAAACGCTTTGTCAAAATGATTGCGGATGCAGAAAAAGTGCGCGAGTGGGCGAAAGCCATGTACTTGGCCTCCTGCGAGAAAAAAGGCATTGCGCCAGAAGCATTGACTGGCGCTGCGGTATTTCAGCCGGCAAAAACGCTGGAAGGTTTATTAGAGCAGGCGTCAATCGCCACCATTCGCCGTGACGACCCCGATGTGCAGGGTTTGCACTGCCTGTTGCTGTACGGTTTGAAAGGTTGTGCGGCGTATTGCGAGCACGCCATGATGCTCAATCATGAAAGCGAAGAAGTGTTTGGTTTGTTCCATCAGTATTTATATTTTCTGTCTGAAAAATCTGAAGATATTGGTGAGCTGCTGGATACTTGTTTGAAAATTGGCGAGATGAACTTGCAGATCATGGCGCTGTTGGATGCCGCGCACCGCGATAACTTTGGCATTCCAGAGCCTACGCAAGTCCGCGTCACACCGGTAAAAGGCAAAGCTATTCTGGTGAGCGGTCACGACATTATCGATTTGTACAACTTGTTGCAGCAAACGGAAGGTAAGGGCATCAATATCTACACCCACGGCGAAATGTTGCCGGCGCACAGTTATCCCAAATTAAAACCGTTCAAGCATTTGGTGGGTAATTACGGCACAGCATGGCAAAACCAGCAAACTGAGTTTGCCGCGTTCCCCGGCGCGATATTGATGACGTCCAACTGTTTGATTGACCCAAACACGAACGGCTACGGCGAGCGTATTTTTACCACAGGGCCCGTGGGTTGGAGTGGTGTGTCGCATATTGAAATTGGCAGTGACGGCAAAAAAGATTATTCCGCTGTAATTGATTGTGCGCTGCAACAAACCGGTTTTATGGAAGAGCAAGTTGAACAATTTATTACCGTGGGTTTTGGGCGCGAAGCGGTGCTGGGTGTTGCCGATAAAGTGGTCGATGCGGTGAAAAGCGGCGCTATCGAACATTTCTTTTTGATCGGCGGTTGCGATGGCGCAGCACCTGGGCGCAATTACTACACCGATTTTGCCACCGGCGCACCAGACAGCAGTGTGGTGATGACAATCGGTTGTGGCAAATACCGTTTCAATCGCCATGATTTTGGCGACATCGGCGGTATCCCGCGTTTGTTGGATGTGGGGCAGTGCAATGACAGTTATTCTGCCATTCAAATTGCATTGGCTTTATCCAAGGCTTTTGATTGCGGCGTGAATGATTTGCCGTTGACGTTGGTGATCTCTTGGTTTGAGCAAAAAGCCGTTGCCGCACTGTTGACGCTGCTGTCTTTGGGTGTGCGCAATATCCACCTCGGCCCGACGCTGCCGCATTACTTAACGCCCAACTTACTCAACGTGTTGGTGGAAAAGTTTGCACTGCGTCCTTTGGGTAATGTGGAAGAAGATCGTGCTCGTGCGGTA
>CAZHQZ010000202.1:0-2142 GCA_964534675.1 uncultured Pseudomonadales bacterium
ACAGATTCATCAATGGTGCCAGACACAATAATCACCGGCGCATCCAAACCTGATTTCTTAACGAGCGCCAATACATCGGTGGAGTTAAAACCGGGCAGTGTGTGATCGGCGATGACTAACTGCCAATGGTGTTGTTCGAGTGCTTTTTCTAAAGCTTCACGGCTATCGACGCGTTCGTATTGCAGAACGTAGCCGTTTTTATTGAGTTCGCGAACCAGTAGAAGCACATCGTCTTCACTGTCGTCAATGATCAGAACATTCAGATACATACAGTCTCAGACTCTCTGTGTTCAGCTCAATTGCTGCTGATGGATAAATTGGGCGTGCGGTTAATTTGTATCCAGTATTTGGCTAGATCGTGTATCGCTTCGACAAACTCATCAAAGTTGACTGGCTTTTGTACATAGCTGTTCGCACCTAAGCTGTAGCCGGCAATGATGTCGGTTTCTTGGCGCGAAGAGGTCATCAATACCACGGGGTGATAGCGCGTGCGTGGGTCTTGGCGCACGCGGCGCAACACATCCAAGCCGTTGAGTTTCGGGAGCTTCATATCCAGCAGAATCATGCGCGGCTGTTCGCGTGTATCGCGTTCGCTGTATTGACCGCCGCCGAACAGGTAGTCCAATGCCTCTGCCCCATCGCGCACCACCACCACTTCTTGTACATGCTCGCAACTGCGCAGCGCGCGCAGTGCCAAAATTTCATCGTCTGCGTTGTCTTCAACCAAGAGGATTGTGTTTTGCATGCGGGGCGTCGCCTGTTGTTGGTATCGTCAAACTGTTGGTCATTGTGCGGCTCGATTTTGCTACTGGCAATAGCTCACCCGTTGAGAACAACATTCACCACAGATTCCACAGCCGTCTCCCTACTGAACTCAGTAGCTAGGGACCAATCGCCGCGCATCCAACTGCCGCCGTCTGGGTCTTTTAGCACCGTGCCCACGCCGCCTGGGTAATTCACTTGCAACGCGCTGTCGCCGTCGAAAGCAGCAGTCGGCGGCAAATCCATGGCTTCCAACGCGCGAATGATCGCAGGGGCATCCGCGTCAAACTGATGGGTTTCCACTGAAGGATTGCCTTTGCGCGGACACAGAGCTTTATCCAAGGCCAGCATCACATCCACCCGATCTTGCAATACCGCACTGGCATCGTGAGCCGCAAGCCACTCGTGGATAGCCTCTCGAATCAGATGAAAGGTGTGATGAATGTCATCAAACAGTGCCACATATAACTCGGCGCGATTCTCATAGATTTTTAATTTTTCATACACGGTCAAAGCGTTGACGGGTGATGTGGTAATGATGTGACCGTAGTGCTCCAGCAGACGTTTCAAAATAGCGCGCATCAGGGGCGATGCCGGAATACTGGCTTCCAACGCGAGATAGCGAATGGTGAACGGCAGCAAAGTGCCATGTACTAATACCATGTGCGCGGCAATGAGGAAGTAACCTTCCAGACCTTCTTCCACACTAAACGTGTGGCAGCCGATAACGTATTCACCTTTAGCGCGTCCGTAACCCGCCACAGGCACGGTTTCAATGCGGTATTCAAAACGTTTTTCGTAAAACTCAGTGCCGGGCAACAAGTTGTAAGTAAAAATATTGACGTTGGGAAAAGTGGCAATCAGTTTGTCGAGATTGCGCTCAAAATCTGCCAAGTTGTCGCCGGGCAAACCCCAAATTAATTCTGCCGCAATCGGCACACCTGCTTCCGCCATCGCTTTGGCAATGGGCTCATATTCATTCGCCGCCATGTTCTTGCGGTTGGATAACTCCAAGGCCAGTGGCGTTAGGGTTTGCAACGCAAGTTGATAATGCGGCAGCAAACCGTGTTGATTTAGCATCAACACAATTTCTTGCACGCGCGGGTTATGCTTTTTAGACCACGACGTAGCAAAGGTAGACGGCAAACCTGTTTTTGTTTTTAGCTCGCAGGCGATGCGTGTTTTTTCAATATCTTCTTTCAGCGCGCCAAAATTGGAATCTGCCAACCAGATATTAGCAATACCCGCATTGACAATTTTTTCCCAATCGCTGCGCGTGCGATCCAAAGGAAATTGATAGATTTTGGTGCCGAGCATACCTGTACCCCACTCACAAAAAGAGCACTTAAATGGGCAGCCGCGACTGGTTTCATAAGCGAC
>CAZHQZ010000203.1:0-2108 GCA_964534675.1 uncultured Pseudomonadales bacterium
GTGGCAGGCGGTTTGTTGGCGGCTGAACAATCCGATGTAGTGATGGTCACTTACAATTTGAATGAGCAGGCGGATGTGGCAGTGCTGGATTATTGCCGCGAGCACAACAAAGGCGCGCTAATTAAAAAAGCCTTGGCTAGTGGACATCGCTGTGATGGCGATGCGGTTACTGAGGCACTAGCAATGATTTTTTCACACGCGGGCGCGAGTTCAGCTATCGTCGGTACCATCAATTCTATGCATTTGCGCGATAACGTACAAAAATTACCTAAGCGCGTGTGAGTTTTATTTGGATGTAGCTTCATCCAAATACTGATCTTTTAATTTCCGATAATTATTCGCGCTGTAAGTGAAAAATGATTTTTCTCTGTCGGTCAGTGCGCGCACTTGTTTGGCGGGGCTGCCGACATAGAGAAACCCACTCTCCAATTTTTTTCCAGGTGGCACAAGGCTGCCCGCACCCAACACCACCTCATCTTCAATGACTACACCATCCATCACGATAGCCCCAATGCCGATCAGCACGCGGTTGCCGATGGTGCAGCCGTGCAGTACCACGCGATGGCCCACGGTGACATCGTCGCCAAGCGTCAAAGGAAATCCATCTGCTTCGTAAGGGCCGGCGTGGGTGATGTGCAGCACGGAATTGTCTTGCAGGCTGCAACGAGCGCCGATGCGAATGCGGTGCATGTCGCCGCGAATCACGGTGTGCGGCCACACCGAGCAGTCGTCGCCCAAATGCACATCGCCGATGACGCAGGCCATAGGGTCAATATAGACGTGCGCGCCCAATTGCGGAGTTTGGTTTTGGTGCGAGCGCAGAGAGTGGGTCATGGGTGGCTCCAGAGGGTTTGAGGCTAGCCGCTATAATAGTGCCGGATCCCCCAAACTGACTCTGCTATGACGCATTCAAACGACCACGCCCTGCCCGATACCCCCAAGCGCTTTGTTGCAGGCGCTAAATGCCCGCAGTGTCAGGCCGTCGATAAGATCGTGATGTTCCGCAAAGACGGCGTTCAGCACCAGGAGTGCGTCAGTTGCGGCCACCATGCGGAGATGGCGTACGAACAGAGCTTCCGTGAGCTGGAAACGCGCGTGAATCGCGCCGAGGATGCCAGCCGCGAAGCGGTTCCCGTGAAGTTTATTGATCCCGCATAAGTGCGCTGAGGTGAGGAAGGCTTATCTTGACCGGTATTTTTTCCCTGTAGATATTTACCCTGCCCTGAGCGGTGACTATAATCTGCGCGCTTTGTTACCCCTCTAATGTTCATTTTTTGAACAGATCACATTTCATAATAAACGGAGAATGAGAGCATGCATTCCAGAATCAAAAGGCTGCTAACGCTCTTGCTCGGCCCTGTCTTATTGGCCACTGCCGCAGGCGCGTGGGCTGATCTTGCTGACCGTAGCAGAATCAATTTGTCACCAGGTGTCACCCTGTTGGGGCATGACATCTACGACTTGCACATGTTGTCGATATGGATTTGTACCGCCATCGGTATCGGTGTGTTTGCGGTGATGTTTTACTCCATCATCGTGCATCGCAAATCGCAGGGGCACCAAGCCGAACATTGGCATGAGCATTTAGGTGCTGAGTTGGCGTGGACCATCATTCCCTTTTTAATTCTGGGTTTTTTGGCTTGGCCTGCTATTCACGTTTTGTTGAAAGTTTATGATACGGATGACCCGGAAATTAACATTGTAGTCACCGGCTATCAGTGGAAATGGAAATACGATTATCGCGGTGAAGAAGGCGTGAGCTTTTTCTCTAACTTGGCAACACCGCAAGATGAAATTCACGGCAAACAAGAAAAAAGTGAGTACTACTTATTAGAAGTGGATGAGCCTATCCATATCCCTGTTGATACCAAAATTCGCTTCTTGATTACTGGCAACGACGTTATCCACTCATGGTGGGTACCTGCTTTGGCGGTTAAGAAAGATGCGATTCCCGGCATTGTGAATGAAGCGTGGACAAAAGCGGAGAAGGTTGGTGTCTATCGCGGACAGTGCGCGGAATTGTGCGGCAAAAACCACGGCTTCATGCCGATTGTGGTTGTGGTTGATAGCAAAGAAGATTACGCCAAATGGTTGTCTGGCAAAAAAGC
>CAZHQZ010000204.1:0-2096 GCA_964534675.1 uncultured Pseudomonadales bacterium
GCAATGTTGTGTATTCTCGGCCCCTTGGCGTTGACCTCCATTTTGTGCGAAGCCTTGATGGCGAAATTGGGCATCGGTGTCAAAGTAGCTACGCTGCCTGTAATTACTTTGGGTGTGGGTGTGGGTGTGGATTACGGTATTTATATCTATAGTCGTATGGAAAGTTATTTCAAAGAAGGTAAATCATTGCGCGATGCCTATTTGATGACGCTCAAAACCACCGGCAAAGCGGTGAGCTTCACGGGTTTGACGCTGGCCTTTGGTGTGGCTACTTGGTATTTGTCTGCTATCCAATTCCAAAAAGACATGGGTATTCTGCTGGTGTTTATGTTCCTCTGGAACATGGTGGGCGCGTTGACGCTACTGCCGGCCTTGGCGCATTTCCTGCTGCCCAAGGGCGGAAAAGCAGAGAAATAAAGTCTTGGTTAGTGGATAAAGTCATCAATAAAGCCCGTGGTCAGCACGGGCTTTTTATTTGCAAAGTTTTTAATAATCGTGGAATTAAAAGGAGTCACCATGTTTGATTTTATTGTGATTGGAGCTGGCTCCGCTGGCTGTGTTTTGGCGGCGCGCTTGTCAGAAAATCTGCAACACAAAGTGTTGTTGTTGGAAGCTGGGCCGAAAGATAACAACCCGATGGTGCATATGCCAGGCGGTGCGGCAGAAGTTTTAAAAAGCAACAAAATGAATTGGCAAATGTACACCGTGCCGCAGCCTGCGCTGAACAACCGCAAAATCTATGTGCCGCGAGGAAAACTGTTGGGCGGTTCCAGTAGTTTGAATGGCATGGTGTATATCCGCGGTCACCAGTGGGATTACGACCACTGGAGTGAATTGGGAAATACCGGTTGGTCTTACAACGAAGTGCTGCCCTATTTCAAACGCTCAGAAGATAACGTGCGCGGTGAATCGCGTTATCACGGCGTTGGCGGTGGCTTAAAAGTTTCTGATGCACCTTGCGACAATATTTTGTACGACAAATTTATCGCAGCGGGTTTGGAGCTGGGTTACTCCGCAACGGATGATTTTAACGGCGCGCAGCAGGAAGGTTTTGCGCGCTACCAAGCCACGCTGCGCAACGGCAAACGTTCCAGCTCGGCGGTGGCATTTCTCACGCCAGAAGTGCGCAAGCGCTCCAATTTAACGATTGCAACGGGTGCGCACGTCACGCGTATTTTGTTGGATGGCAGTCGTGCGACGGGAGTTGAATACAAGCAAGGTCGCAAGACTTGTGTAGCGGAAGCTAAACGCGAAGTGGTGTTGTCAGCTGGTGCGATTAAGTCGCCGCATATTTTGCAAACGTCCGGCATTGGCCGCAAAGAAAATTTAGAGCGCGCCGGTATTAAAGTGCTAAAAGATTTGCCTGGTGTCGGCCACAACTTGCAAGAGCATTTGGATATTCTGGTCAATTTTACTTGCACCAAACCGATCACCATGAACGCAGCAGCCACACAAATTCCGCTGCAAATTAAAACCGCTTTTGAATATTTTGTGCTCAATAAAGGTATTGCTGCTTGCAACATGATTGAAGCGGGTGGCTTTGTGAAATCATCAGCAAATTTGGCGATTCCCGATATTCAACTGCACTTTATTCCTATTTTGATGCACGGTTTGATTGACCCTATTCCCAAACAGCACGGCATGTCAATTCACGCCTGCCAGTTGCGCCCGCAAAGCCGAGGCTCGGTATTGCCAGGCAGTGCGGATCCGTTTGCGTCACCCTTGGTGGATTTTAATTTTCTCGACAATGAACACGATTGGAAAGTGATACAGCGCAGCTATGAAATCGTGCGCGATATTGCGCAGGCTAAAGCCTGGGACGGCTTGATGGGTGAGCCGTCGCGCCCCGATAAACATTTGACCGATGAAGGCAGAATTCGTGAGTTTTTGCGTCAAGTGTGTGAAACGGTTTATCACCCCGTTGGTACTTGCAAAATGGGTAGCGATGAACAGGCGGTGGTGGATGCCGAGCTGCGTGTGCGCGGTATTGAGGGATTGCGCGTGGCCGATGCCTCCATTATGCCTACGCTCATTGGCGGCAACACCAATGCGCCTTCCATCATGATCGGTGAAAAATGTTCGGATCTGATTCTCGG
>CAZHQZ010000205.1:0-2094 GCA_964534675.1 uncultured Pseudomonadales bacterium
ACACCAATGCGCCTTCCATCATGATCGGTGAAAAATGTTCGGATCTGATTCTCGGTCGCAAGCTGCCCGCCGAAGCGTGATGGCAAGGTAGTAACGCGGTGGCATCCTCTGACAATCAAGCGCCTGTTGCCTTAAAAGAGCTGATTGGTTTTGCTCAGGGGTTTATGCCGCCCGACGAAGCGACGCTGCGATTTCAAGACGCGTATGCCGTTGCTGAAAAATGTTTTGATCCTGAGGCGGCGGTTTCAGTTTTTGATATTGATGTGGCAGAAGAAATGATTTGCCACTCGGTTGGGAATACCGAGTCTTCTGCAATAGGCAATATGGTGCGCGCTTTTGTTGGGCGCGGTGCGGTACAAATTGCCGACGTGCTGAGCATCATCAGCGGTGCGCGTTTCTTTTTTGAATTTATGCAGGAGTTGGTTCAGTCATCGATTGAACACATCTCGCAAGGCATCAGTGTTGTCGATCAACAAATGCGCATGGTAGCGTGGAATAAACGCTACCTAGAGTTTTTTGAATATCCAGATGATTATGTAAGAACAGGTAGGCCGGTTGCGGATCTCATTCGCTTTAATTTAGAAAAAATAGGCTGCCATCCTGATGAGTTGGACGCGGAAGTTGAAAAACGAATTCGCTATTTAAAGGAGGGAAATCCGCATAATTTTGAACGCTATCGCCCAGAAGGACGGGTGCTGGAAGTCAGCGGCAATCCGATGCCCGGCGGTGGATTTGTCACCAGCTACACAGATATTACTGCGCACAAAGAATTGGAGCGCCAGTTGCGTGCAGCGAATGAAACTTTGGAGTTGCGCGTGCAACAGCGCACGCAGGAATTGGAGTTGGCGAAATCAGATGCGGAGCAAGCCAATTTATCCAAAACTCGATTTTTGGCGGCAGCGAGCCATGACTTGATGCAGCCGCTCAATGCAGCCTCGCTGTTTGCCTCGGCATTGGCACAGAGAACGCATGACAGTGAGCTGCAAACATTTTCTGAAAACATTGTGCTGTCCTTGCAGGCTGCAGATGCATTAATCAACAGCATGCTGGAAGCTTCGCGCTTGGATGCAGGCGTGGTGGAGCCCAAGCGCGAAGTGTTTTATCTACAAGATTTGTTTGATCGACTGGGACGCGATTTCACTGCCTTGGCGCAAACACGCGGCTTGGATTTTCGTGTGGTGCAAACGCGCCTCGCGGTGTGGAGTGATCCGCATTTGCTGCGCCGTATTTTGCAAAATTTTTTGTCGAACGCAGTGCGTTATACCGGCAGTGGGCGAGTGCTGTTGGGTTGTCGCCGTTTGGGCAATGTGTTGCGAATCGAAGTGTGGGATACGGGTCCTGGTATTCCCAAAGATAAATGCAGCGAGATTTTTTTGGAGTTTCGTCGCCTGCAAACGCCTGAGCACGACAAAGGCGAAAGGGGTTTAGGCTTGGGTTTGGCTATTGCCGATCGCATATCGCGCCTGTTAAACCACCCGATTCATTTGCGCTCGTGGGCGCAGCGCGGCTCCGTGTTTTCAGTCGATGTTCCGGTGGCTGAGGCACAGCACATCGCGCTGCCGCCATCACTGGTGGTGATGACCAGTGCCAGTGGCAGCTTGGCGTTGTCGGTGTTGTGTATTGATAACGAGCCTAATGTCTTGGCGGGCATGCAGGCATTGTTAGAGGGATGGGGCTGTGCGGTGGTCACGGCACGGGATAAAGCCTCTGCTATGCGGGCGCTGCTTGAGTTAACGCCGGACTTGGTTATTGCTGATTATCAATTGGATGACGGTGTGACGGGGTTGGAGGTCGCCGGTGGCTTAATCGAGGCGGCAGGAAAAGCGCTGCCCGTGCTGATTATCACCGCCAACAACACAGAAGATGTGCGCAGGTTGGTGGAGGATCGCGGCTACTTGTTTATGGCCAAGCCAGTAAAACCCGCTAAATTGCGCGCATGGATGTCTTCGCTGCAAAAGCGATAGTCCGTTTTAGCTGGGCTCTTCTATATTGAGATAACCCGCCGCCAGCACCGCTTGTGTGCGATTTCTGACACCCAGTTTGCGAAAGATTGCCGTCATGTGGGTGCGCACCGTGGCTTCAGACACGTTCACT
>CAZHQZ010000206.1:0-2079 GCA_964534675.1 uncultured Pseudomonadales bacterium
ACACACGCACACCGGCGTATAAAGAAATCCCTGTGCTGATTAGCGCGGCGGTTTAGGGGAATATGCCGAAAATTCCAATTTGGTTGGCAACCATTGTTATCGGGGCAATGCTGTCTATTTTGCTAGGTCGATACCGATTGTAGTAACGTTCATGTGGACTCCTCCTCTCTCGTCTGGAGTGTTTGATCGCCTCCTACTTTGGCACATTGATGCCGCAGAGGGCAGGAGGAGTCCATTTCATTCGTTAGAGCTACAAATACCCTCGACTCTGTTTGACATCATCAGCCAGCCACGCTTTTATCAGCGACTGATACGGCATATCTCTTTTGTTAGCTTCAATTTTTATACTGTCTAACAGCATTTCTGGCAGCCGTAATGAAATCGTTCTTGTGGACGGTTTCAAATTTGGCATAGCAACACGTTTGGCTTGAGCCCAGTCAACATAATCACTGGAATCATTTTTTTCCCAAAAAGTTCGCTCTTCTGCTTCGGTTTTAAATGCAGGTACTTTTTTAGCTTTGCTCATAAATTTTCCTCTCTTTGCTGTGCATATCACGAGCAGAGATCACGCGAATTAACGTGCCTTCGGCGCGCAGGGTAAAAGTAATATGCAGCATTCGGGCATCACTGGTTTTGCCAAGAGCATGGTAGCGAGGCTCATGCTGGCTATGCTTTTCATCAGCCAGCACCAGCAAAGGCTCATTAAAGAACACCTGTTCAGCCTCAAACTGGCTAACGCTATGTTTTATAGTGCTTTTTCTGGCATTACCCTTATCCCAGTCAAAGCCTGTTACTTGCGACCAATCCATCATGTTTGTATATTACCAAAATATACACGAGTGGCAAGCAGCTCCAACCCTTTGTTCACCGGCAATCCTTGTCACACAAAAGGAAAATACAATGACTAAATCCATTTTTATCAACTTGCCTGTCACTAATTTAGAAAAATCAAAATCATTCTATACAGCCCTAGGCTTTGAGAATAATCCTCAATTCACCGATGAAACAGCGGCTTGCATGGTCTGGAGTGACACCATCAATGTTATGTTGCTGACTCATGCCAAGTGGAAAACATTTACCACCCGCCCTATTCCACCCAGCAGTTCCAGTGAAGTGTTATTAGCGCTGTCTTGCGAAAGCAAAACGATGGTTGATGACATGAACCAAAAAGCACAATCGCATGGCGGCACGGCTGACATCAATCCCATTCAAGACCTTGGCTTCATGTATAACAGAAATCTCGCCGATCCTGATGGCCATGTCTGGGAAGCTTTTTGGATGGATATATCAGCGATGCCGCAAGAAAAATAACATTTGAGCCGAAGGAGTTTTTTATGACTTACTCAGGACAATGTTTGTGCGGCGCTATTCGCTATCAACTCAGTGGCGAGCCCAAAGCCGTCGCTTTGTGTCACTGCAATGACTGCCGCCGCAGTGCTGGCGCGCCCGTGGTTTCTTGGGCGATGTTTCCCGACAGCGCGTTAATACTCACGCAGGGGCAGCCAAAAACCATCAACTCCTCCGGCACGGCGATGCGCAGTTTCTGCGCGGAATGCGGTACGGGCTTGTTTTATCGCAATGCCGCTGTGTTACCAAACATAGTCGATGTGCAGTCATCGACATTGGACGACCCGAATGCGTTGCCGCCGACGCTGCAAATACAAACCGCCGAACGGCTCGCTTGGATGCCGCATATTCACGAACTGCCCGCGTTTGAGCGCTTTCCGACCTAAAGCGTCTGGCATAATAGCCACCTTTTTTCACGCTCAGGATTCTCGATGGACATCGCCGTTTCTATCCACAATCTGCAAAAAACTTACGATAACGGTCTCTCCGCGTTAAAAGGCGTAGATCTGCAAGTGCATGAAGGCGATTTCTTCGCCCTGCTCGGCCCCAATGGCGCAGGCAAATCCACCATCATCGGTATTTTGTGTTCACTGGTGCGTAAAACAGCCGGCACGGTGAGTATTTTTGGCAACAATATCGACACCCATTTTCCACAAGCGCGCAAATGTTTGGGCGTGGTGCCGCAAGAATTTAATTTCAGTCAATTTGAAAAAGTGGGCGACATTATTCGCA
>CAZHQZ010000207.1:0-2070 GCA_964534675.1 uncultured Pseudomonadales bacterium
CATGAAGATTTAGTGAATGCGCACGCAGCAGCGAAAGCCGCTGGCAAAAAAGCAGAAGCGACACAGTTGGAACGCGACATCACCATACTCGAAAAAATGGAAGATGAAGCTGTGCGCTTTGGCCAAGCAGTTAAATTGAATTCCGTTGCCACCTTTGAGTGTATCGTCGATGGCGAACGCCACTACTTTATGGAGATGAACACGCGCATTCAGGTGGAACACCGCGTTACCGAATTGTGCTACGCCCTCACTTTCAGCAACCCCGACAATGCGAGCGACAACTTCACCGTAACGTCTTTGGTCAACGTGATGGTGTTGCTGGCGCGCCACGGCAAACGCCTGCCTAAACCTACGCGCAACGTGCGCGAATTGTCTTCCGTCGAAGCGCGTTTGAATGCCACAAACGATGCACTGCAACCGCATGCGGGCGGCGTGATTACCAAATGGTCCGACCCTATCGACGGTGAAATTCGCGACGACCAAGGCATCTCGATGCACAACCCCGACACCGATGTATTCATGAAATACACCTTGGCGGGCGCTTACGATTCCAACATCGCGCTGTTGCTCACCACCGGCACAGATCGCATGAACACTTATCAGTTGATGAGTGAAGTGATACGCCGCACCGTGTTGCGCGGCAAAGATCTTGCCACCAATTTAGATTTTCACTACGGCTTGGTGAATTGGTTTGTCGGCAACAACATCAACGCACGCCCTACCACGCGTTTCATTGTGCCTTACCTCACCTTGGTCGGCGCATTAAAAGAACAGGCCAATCAAATTGATATTGCACACGCGTGGAAAGCCGTGCGCCAAGCGGCACTCGCGCAAGCGGGCAAAGACGCTGAAAAAGCCATGGCTGCCGTAATCGATCGCAAAATCACTTTGTTTGATCGCATTTTTGAGCCGCTGTTAGACAACCCACATGTTTTATCGGGCTGGTTGAGCCTGAACAAAGCGCATTTCAAAGTGAGCAAAGGACAAGTGAGCTGGCTGGAAAATCCAGTAAAAATTCTGGCTGAAACCTATCACTATCTAAATATGGAAGCGCAAGAAAAAGCACCTGCTGCCTACACGATTTGGGATCACGACAACGAAGTGCTGCAAGATGCTGTGTGTTTCTACGCTGCGCTCGATGAAAAATTGGGCAAACCTGCGTGGAGCGATTTACAGCAGTTACTCGTGGCTAATGAAGCACCAAAAGGCATTGCGAAAAAAGATTGGGCGGCGGTGCAAGCGGCACATGCAGGCTATCAAGCAGGCTGCGATATTTTGAACCTGCTGCCCTATATTGCCGACAAAGCCAATTTTTTCTCTTTGAGCGTGAATGCTGATCTGTCGATTAATATTCCTGAGCGCCTGAACGACAAAGACCTGCAAGAAAAAATGGCAAAAGTGTTGGTGCCGCCGCCGGCTGCTAAATCGGATGAAATTCTCGCCGCCTCTGGCGGTATGTTCTATCCGCGTGAAGCGCCGGGCACGCCGAAGTATTTGGAAGTCGGCACGCACTTCAATAAAGGCGATGTGTTGTACATTGTGGAAGTCATGAAAATGTTCAACAAAGTGCATGCCACTTTTTCCGGCACCGTGACCGAGGTATTGGTAGATGTTGACGGCGCGATCATCAAAAAAGGTCAACCGCTGTTCAAAATCAAACCGGATGAAATCGTGGTGGTGGAATCACCAGAACAGATCAAAGTGCGGCGCAGAAAATATACGGATGAATTTATCAGCCGCAATTTGGCTTGATCTTTCCCGTGTCACCACTGATAAAACCAGCCTCGCGCTGGTTTTATCGTTTTTAGGCATAAAAAATCTTGACGCTGATTATCTCGCTACATAGAATGCGCGCTCTTCAAACGAAGACCTATGCGTCCCCTTCGTCTAGAGGCCTAGGACACCGCCCTTTCACGGCGGCGACAGGGGTTCGACTCCCCTAGGGGACGCCACTTTTCTTCACTGATGCCGCTCGGCATCAGCTCCCAGCGGAAATAGCTCAGTTGGTAGAGCACGACCTTGCCAAGGTCGGGGTCGGGAGTTCGAGTCTCCTTTTCCGCTCCAATATCT
>CAZHQZ010000208.1:0-2044 GCA_964534675.1 uncultured Pseudomonadales bacterium
CATCGCTGTGTCCGCGCCGTCGATCTTGATGAGCGCCCAAGCAAAGGGTTGCGTGAGGATGTGTTTTGGATGTGGCTGGTTGATCCAGCTCCAAGTGGTCACGGTGCCAGTCGATGGCAGATCAACCAGCTCGCTCAATTCTTCCGAGGTTTGCGGGTCGTATTCCGTGGGCGGGCAGATGATTTTGCCGCCGCTGCCCTTGATACCGAGCAGCTTGCCGTCGCGCAAACCGGTGAGAAACGCCCCGATGATAGGGCCGGTTGAGCGGGTGTAGGTAAAGCCGAGTTCAAAGCCGTCGCGCAGTACGTCATCGTCGTACTGTTTTGCGGCATGTGGATTGGCCATGCGTAGTCTCCTGTGGTTTATGAAAAGTGATAAGGATAAAAAATGTGTGGAAATTGAATAAGGGCGGTTGGCTGCCGCAGAGTGGTCGATAGCCTAGGCATTCAGAGGTGAGCTGTCCACTAGAGAATTGTTCGTAGGCTTGTGTGTGATTGGTCAGAAGCGCACACTTGCGCCGCTTAATTTCTTTCGTCTTTTCAATGTGTTCGGAGTCAATCGTATGTGGAAAAAAATAACGGCTGGAACTTTGGTTGTTGCGATGTCTAGCTCGCTGGTGGGGTGCTTTGGTAGCTTTCATGCGACGAAGTCGGTCTATAACTTCAATCGCTCGGTGAGCTATCACAAATGGGTGCGCGAAGGTATTTTTCTCGGCATGGTGATTATTCCAGTCTATGAATTGGCGACATTGTTAGATGCGGTGATTCTCAACTCGCTAGAGTTTTGGACAGGACGCAATCCTATTGCTAAAGCTGGCGATCAATTTCGTGTGGATGGCAAAGATGGCAGCTACGCTGTTTCCACGCTGAAAGCCGATGGCTCGTTTGATATTGTCGCTGTGGAAGCCAACGGCGTTGTGCATCGCTACTCGGCAATTAAAAATGGCGATCAAATGCAGGTGCGCAATGAAGCTGGCGATTTGTTGGCTAGCCAATCCATTGCAATGACTTCATTGACAGTCGCAGCAAATGCTATGCCCATCGTGCAATAAGTTGTCAATTCAATAAACGCCACTGACCGTTGACCAGCATTTCCAACGGTCGGTATTGGCTTTTGTAGCGCATTTTGGCGCAGTCTTTGATCCAATAGCCCAGATAAAGATAATCTAAACCCTCTAATTGGGCGCGAGCAATTTGATTCAGTACGGCGAATACACCCAAGCTGCGTGCGCGTTCGTTTGGATCAAAAAATGTATAAACCGCTGAATAGCCGTTATCAAAACGATCGCAAACTGAGACAGCAATTAAACGATTCTGTGCGTAGTAGGTGAGATAAAAACTGTTCGGCCAGTGTACGCCGAGAAAGTTTTGGTGCTGCTCGCGCGAGGCAGGATACATGTCACCATCGCGGTGACGGGTGTTGATGTATTTTTCATACAGCGCGTAACAGGCGTCGTTATCAATTGTTGCGACTTGCTGCACCACGAGATCGTCATTGCGTTTAATGCAGCGCAGTTGATTCCGATTGGGTGTGAATTTTTTTACGGGAATACGCACGGGAATGCACGCCTGGCAGTGCTGGCATTGCGGGCGATAGACGTGTTGCCCGCTGCGGCGAAAACCGGCTTCTGCAAGACGTGAAAACAGAAAGGGCGTGATCTGGCATTCAGGATTCACAAAAGCCGTCGAAGCCTGCTGCTTAGGCAGATAGCTGCAAGGATGCGGGTGTGTTACCAGCAGTGTGATGGTTTGGCTAGTCATGGCATGCAGTTCGGAGCATTCGCAGTCAGTAGCAGGGTTCTGTAACATTCTATCCATATCGTGAAGGAAATCGGCTGGATGAAAATTTTATTGTGCGGCGGTGAGTCGCCACTGGGGCGTTCGCTGTTATTTCGTTTGGAACAGTTGTCATTTTCTCTGGTGCAGTTAAAGGCAGACGTACTGGCGCGTATTACTTTGCCGGAACTGGAATCTCTGCTGAGGGAAAAGCAAATTCACGGCATCGTCAATGTGCAGCATTTGCCGTTTGGTGGTGGTGATATTGA
>CAZHQZ010000209.1:0-2043 GCA_964534675.1 uncultured Pseudomonadales bacterium
TATTTTTTAATGCATGGAGCGACAAATACCCGCGCTGTTCAACACACCAGCCAAGCGCCCCAGTGCTTGTTGCAGAGCAGCATTAACCACCACGGCATCACTGTTATCTGCCGATGACGATGCCTCACCAACCACAATATCCATATACGATTGCCCTGTCGGTTTAAAAATTTGAAACTGCAAGCTGATGCGCACATACAATGTGCTGTCGCGATACGCGCCGGTTCCGCCATCGAATCCCAAAGTCACCACAGGTGCCTCCGCACCAGAAAACGCAGGGCGCGTTTCTTTCCAAAACTTTTTTTGCACAGCCTGATCCAGCAACGCACCCAGCGCCACCGTGCGCTCATCACTACCCAAGGGCAAATTAAAACTTTTAGTGACATCGCTCAAATAAATGGGCGATACACACATGTACTGCGCATCTTGTGCGCCCAGTGATAAGGCAATATTTTCTGGCGCTGTTCTCTCTTTGGGTTTTACTTCTGCCACACAGCCCGCCAGCAATATCAGCGATAGTGCCAACAGTGTTTTACACATCCTTGTGTTCATCGTGGCGCGCCTCATCTGCTTATTTATCTATACCGATAATACTCACCGCACAACCTGTCGGAAAACCACCGATGTTGTGCGTCAGCGCCATTGTCGGTTGTTTGCCGTTATGCAGTGACAATTGGCGTTTATCAGCACGTCCCTGCAACTGCAACACGTTTTCCACAATCATGCGCACACCGGTGGCGCCGGTGGGGTGACCAAAAGTTTTCAAACCACCGTCCGTATTCACCGGCAATTCTCCTTTCAAAGTAAAGGTGCCGTTGGCGATATGTTCTTTGGCCGAACCTTTGGGAATGAAACCCAAATCTTCGTAAGCGAGCAATTCCGTCAAGGTAAAACAGTCATGCACTTGCGCGATGTGGATTTCTTTGAATGGATTGCTGATACCCGCCATTTTGTACGCTTCTGCCGCAGCATTTTCTGTCGGCTTCCAGCGCAAAAAATCGTGGTCAGGATCGGTGTGCGGATTGGCTGCCGAACCGCTCGCCACGGCTTTGACATACACCGGATCATCGCGAAAACTTTTGGCCAGCGAGGCTTTGGTGATAACCGCCACCGCTGCACCGTCTGATTGTGCAGCGCAATCATACAAACCAAACGGCCAAGAAATCATACGGCCGTTCAGTGCATCTTCTTCGGTGATGATTTTTTTCAAAAACGATTTGGGTGACAGCGTACCGTTGTGGTGATTTTTCACCGCAATTTTCGCCAAGTCTTCGCGGCCTGCACCAAACTTTTTGAAATACGGCGCGGCGCACATGGCAAACCAACCCGCCGGTGTCGCTGGCAAATCGCGCACGCCTTTGATATTGACGCTAGGCCCCGACACACCGCGATCCTTCGGTTTGTCATAGCCCACCACCAACACCGTGTCATACACACCGGCAGCAATCGCCATTACACCTGCGCGAAAAGCTTCGGTTCCCGTCGCGCAATAATTGGAAACCGCTGTGAGTGGTTTATACAATTTCAGCGCTTCACTCGCTTCCACTGGACCATTTTTGGTGTACAGCGAACCGCAATAAATTGCGTCGATTTGTTTAGCCGGCTCCGTGATACCCGCATCGGCATACGCTTCATACGCCGCTTCCACAATCATGTCTTCTTCAGATTTATCCCAGTTTTCGCCGAACTTGCAGCAGCCGACACCCACTATCGCCACTTTATCTTTGATACTCATGCGGCAACTCCTTCAGCATTCGCTGAAACAACCGGCGTACATTTCCAGAAATAATTCGGGCGCAAACCCACGCGATGGATGCAGCGGAAAGTAAATTCCACTGGCAAATCCACGGCGATTTCTTTGGCGGAGATTTCACCAATTTGCATGTGAATGCGCGGCCCTGCAGAACCATCCACGTTCACCACTTCCACGATACCGACAGCCGTTGGCGGCTCTGGTGATGGAAAGAACGCATCCAAAGTGTAAGTCACCACTTTGCCGCTTAGATCGCTGTAGCAGGCGGGCGTCCACTGATCTTTGCTGTG
>CAZHQZ010000210.1:0-2040 GCA_964534675.1 uncultured Pseudomonadales bacterium
GCTCTGCACTGGAAGCCAACGGCATCGCAGGTTTGGCCTTTATCAACACTTGGTTAGCCACGGCTGCTGCTGCTATGTCTTGGCTGCTGGCTGAATGGGTACTGAAAAAACACCCTTCACTGCTGGGCGCAGCTTCCGGCGCAGTTGCCGGCTTGGTTGCCATCACACCTGCTTGCGGTTTTGTCGGTGTAGGCGGCGCATTGGTGATTGGTTTGCTGGCAGGTTTGCTCTGCTTGTGGGGCGTTACCGGCTTGAAAAAACTGTTGGGCGCTGACGACGCGCTGGATGTATTCGGCGTACACGGCATCGGCGGTATTTTCGGCGCACTGATGACTGGCGTGTTTGCTGCGCCATCACTCGGCGGCACCGGCATTTGGGATTACGTTGCCAACGGCGTAGCACCGGATTACTCCATCAGCTCGCAACTGTTGATCCAAGCGCAAGGCGTCTTGGTAACTGTGGTGATCTCTGGTGTAGTTTCTGTGATTGCTTACAAAGTAGTGGATTTGTTGATCGGCCTGCGCGTCAGCGACGAGCAAGAAGTGATCGGCTTGGATGTCAGCTCACACGGCGAACGCGCCTACTACGACTGACACACCGCTACACTCTGGCTATAAAAAAGCACCTTTCGAGGTGCTTTTTTATGCGCGTTTATCTCTCGTTTTTCTTTGGTCACTTTCCCATCTTTGCATACAACGACGGATCAATTTTTAAAAAAATTGCTTCACCTTCTGCGTACAAGGTACCGTCCCGATCTTTCACTGTGCATTGCATAAATACTTTGCGGCGCTCTTCGCCTGTTAATTTCACTTGAAAAATCAATTCACGATTTAATGGCACCGGCAGGCGATAAACAGTTTTTAGCGTGCCGGTCATGGCTGGCACACTCAAACCGCTGTGAGCAATACCAATGCCAAAGGCTTCATCCATGTAGGCTGCAACATAACCACCGTGCACCAAACCCGGCGGCCCTTCAAACGCGGGGCCAAATGTCACCACAGCACTTAAATAATCTTTGCCTTTGAAATATTTTGCTGGCGCAGCCAGCGCATTGCAGTTACCGCTGATCGGACGGTACGACAGCGAATTTTCAGCGCCGTAATCGTAAGCACTGCCAGATTCACTCTCACCAGATTCCACCGTACCAAACGGTCGTGTACGCAATGGCGCGTCCAAGTTCGCCATATCATCGGCGAGCAATTCCAACGCTGCCGCAAAACGACTCACCGACTCTTCCGGTAATTGTTTTTGCACCAAGGTGTGATTCAAGCGACGCAGTGCAGCCGCTACGCGGTCAGAATCACCATCAATCATTGCATTTATAGGCAGTGCGTGTTCAGTCATAACCTCTTCCTCCAATATTTATTCTGTTTTACCACAAGCGGTACCGTTTATTTGTTTATCGCGCAAAATTGCGGCGGCTCGCTCGTGCAAATCGCGCGACATAGCTGGATGCGTTTGTTGAAAAGCACGCTGTTCGGCATGTTGTGCCGCTAATACTGCATCAAGATTGCTCGCACTGAGCTGCACGCCAAAGTCTTTCTCTGCATGCGGCGCAGCAAACATCACGTCCAACATTTTTTGACCCAGTGCTTGTGAAAAATGGGATGCATCCAAATACCACTGCATCGCCACACCCGCCTGCTGCGGCACAGCTTCCTGTGCATAGTGGTGATAGCCACTGAAATCCCACAGTGCCACGCCCTGTGTTTGATTGCCGTACACATCAGCAATTTCAGCCAGCAATCGACGCTTCATCTCATCTGAATAAGGATCCAAGCCCGCCGCCTGCATCACCTCTTGCAGGCGCACATGCAGTGGCGGAATGAAAAATTTCACTTCGACATTGTGCGCTTTCGCAATTTGCAAAATATCGCGAAACACATTCATTTTATTGGTTTTTCCATGCGCAAAAGCGTAGCGGTTATCGCTGCAAATACTCCAGCCTGTGCGCACCATTCTGTCTTCAAATTGCCGAAAGCGCACTTCGTATCCATCTTCCAATACTTGCCGCTGCTCTTTTTCAGGATTAGTGGTGCC
>CAZHQZ010000211.1:0-2025 GCA_964534675.1 uncultured Pseudomonadales bacterium
TCAATACGCTCTAAATCGCCGCCCGGATCCACCGCAGCAATTTTTTGTGTTTCTTCACACAAAATCAGCGAGCAATTTTGTTGGTACGAGGTAACAGGAACCACCGCCACTTTCATAAAAAACCCTTCATCAGCAAGCTGCCAGTCTAACAAACCTCAAGTCACCTCTCAAAAATAAAGGCTATACTGCTTGCGGTATCGACAGCTTGGTGAGCCCATGCCTACACCTTCTTCTCGAAATTCACTTTCTCACAACACACTCACAGCCGATCAACTTATCGCACATCGCGGCTATCAAAAATATTTTCCTGAAAACTCGCCACTCGCCATTCTGAAAGCCATTGCATGCGGCGCACGCTACATTGAAATTGACGTGCAATTTTCTAGCGATGGCATACCGATTCTCTACCACGATGATGAGCTAAAACGCATCTCCGGCATTGCAGGGAAACTCAAACACCACACCTACACAGAACTTATAAAACTGCCTGCCAACGAACCGGAACGGCTAAAACAACAATTTAACGACACGCACATTGTTGGCCTGCAAGCCTTAGTCAACATCATGCAGCAACACTCACACATCAACGTATTGGTAGAGCTCAAAGAGGAAGCAACACGCGATTACGGTGCCGCGTTTTGCTTACAGCGCATCCGCGAGGTTTTACAGCCTGTTTTAGCGCGCTGTATTTTAATCAGCTTTGATCTAGCTGCTTTGCGCATCGCTAAACAACACGGCTTTAATCGCCTTGGTGCAGTGCTGCGCGATTGGTCTGCGCGTCACACTATCGTTGATGAGTTGCAGGCAGAGATGGTGATTTGTAATCACCTGCGCATTCCAACAACAGACAGCTTACGCATGAATAACTGTCGCGTTGCCATTTATGAGGTCGATGAAATTGCTCACGCTAAACAATTGTTGGCGCGCGGTGCTGACCTCATTGAAACTTTCTCCATTGGCGAGTTGCTGGGTACTTATGGCGAGCATTGAACCTTTAGCGTCGCGCTACGACATCACCATCATCGGCGGCGGCATTCACGGTGCAGGTATCGCGCAGGCCTGCGCTGCTGCAGGCTATACCTGCTTGCTGCTCGAAAAAAATACTTGGGCTTCTGCTACTTCCAGTAAATCCAGCAAACTCTTACACGGTGGCTTGCGCTATTTGCAAACAGGACAATTCAAGCTGGTGTACGAATGCTTACAAGAGCGCGAACGCTTATTAAAAAATGCACCAACATTGGCGCACATCAATCAGTTTTATCTCCCCGTGTATCAGCACTCTAAACTTCCCGCTTGGAAAATTGGATTAGGGTTGTTGTTGTACCGTCTGTTGACAGGATTCACCAATCGTCACAGCCAATTTCGTATTATTCCCAAACAACAATGGCACACACTGCACGGGTTAAATACAAAAAATTTATCTACTGTATTTGCGTATCAAGACGCACAAACCAATGACAAATTATTAACCACAGCCGTAAAAAATAGCGCAGAGTCTCTGGGCTGCGTTGCACTGGAGTATGCCGAACTGTTATCCGCCGCCACCAACCATCCAAATGGCTGGCAAGTAGAAATTCAGTATCAAGATACGACTCATACCCTACAAAGCCAGTTAATCATCAATGCCAGCGGGCCTTGGGTAAATGATGTCATTGCTCGCTGCCATCGAACTAAAACTTTAGCTATTGACCTTGTGCAGGGCACACACATAATTTTGGATAAAAAAATCAGCGACACCTGCTTTTATTTAGAAGCCAGCGATCAACGCGCTGTCTTTGTGCTGCCTTGGTACAGAAAAACACTCGTGGGAACCACTGAAACACCGCACCAAGGCGCACCGGAAAATACAGCACCCACAGAAAAAGAAATACAGTATCTACTGAACACCATCAAACAACACTTTCCTCAGGCAGATTTATCTGTTGCCGCACAGTTCAGTGGTTTGCGCGTACTGCCTCAATCAGAACAGCGCGCTTTTTTTCGTCAACGCGACACCCGTTTTTTAGACGACAATGGCTTGATTAG
>CAZHQZ010000212.1:0-2024 GCA_964534675.1 uncultured Pseudomonadales bacterium
TAAACCGCCGCGCTAATCAGCACAGGGATTTCTTTATACGCCGGTGTGCGTGTGTATTCCGACAGCGATGAAGCGTGCAGTAGTGGTGTGGCTTCTGGAAAATACGCAGCGACGCAGCCTGCGGGAATGTTGTAACGCACAACTTTGAAACCTTGCACAATGCGCGCGGGTTCGTCGCCATCGCCGCAACTTTTTAGGTCAATTAAATCACCGTCGCACAGCCCGCGTTGTTGGAGATCGGCTTCGCTGATAAATACCACTTTGCGCCCGCCGAATACACCGCGATAGCGATCGTCTTGTCCGTAAACAGTGGTGTTGAATTGATCGTGCGAGCGCACGGTCATCAGCGTTAACACATCGCTGCCGTGTTTGATGCGCGCGCGTTCAATAGGGCCGTGGGTGCGCAGTGGATGCACGTGAAACTCAGCTTTGCCGCTGGCGGTTTTCCATTGGCGCAAACGTGCGGAGTTGGTTAACACAAAGCGACCTTGTTCGTTAATTTTTTTGTTGTAATCGCTGAAATCATCGACGAGCCCGCGTTGGCATTGCTCGATGGTGTCGCGAATTAAACCGTAGTCGTCAGCCATCTGCTGCCAAGGAATACCGCAGTGCGGTGCGAGTGCAGCGCCGAGGTTCGCGACGATCGCCGGCTCGCTCATCATGGTGTCGGCCAGCGGTGCTTGCACGCCGCGCGAGGCGCGCACATTGCTCATCGAATCTTCGACAGAAATTTTTTGTTCAACGCCACAGCGCAAATCAATATCCGTGCGCCCCAAGGTGGGCAGCAGCAATCCCACTTCACCTGGGTAACAGTGTGTGCGATTGAGTTTGGTGGCAATGTGCAAAGTAAAACGGCAGCGGCTCAAACCTTCCAGCACGCGCACGGAGTCGGGTGCGGCGATGCCGAAATTGCCGCCTAGAGTGAAAAAAGCGCGCACTTCGCCACGAAACATTTTGGGCATCAACTGACCGGCATCTAGCCCCGCTTGACGCGTGAATTGTGCCTGCGGAAATACAGCCGTCATGTTGTCCAACCAGCGCTCAGACACCACAGAGGTTGCGCCCATGGTGCGATCACCCTGCACATTGCTATGCCCGCGCACCGGCACTGCCCCCGCGCCGGGGCGACCGATATTGCCGCGCAGCAGTAGCAGGTTCACCAGCGTTTGTATGGTGTGTACGCCGTTTTCGTGATGCGTGAGCCCCATGCACCAAGTCGCCATGGCGGCGGGTGCAGCGGCGTATAGCTCGGCCAGCTCGCGCATATCGTCCAACGCAATACCTGACTGTTCGATTAGCGACTCCCAAGACGTTGCCGCCAAATCGGCGCGTAGTGCTTCGAAGCCGGTGGTGTGTTCAGTGATGAAGACCTCATCCAATATTGGCGCGGTGTTGTTAGCTTTTGTTTGGGCGTGCATGTCTAACAAGTGTTTCATCACGCCTTTGAACAGCGCGAGATCGCCACCGATGCGCACTTGGTAGATGCGATGCGCCACGGCCATACCTGTGTTGGCGATCATTTCGCCCATGGCTTTCGGGTCAGAGAAATTGGTGAAACCGCGTTCACGCAGGGGATTGAT
Organism: uncultured Pseudomonadales bacterium; assembly: GCA_964534675.1. Classification (GTDB taxonomy): domain Bacteria; phylum Pseudomonadota; class Gammaproteobacteria; order Pseudomonadales; family UBA7239; genus UBA7239. The sequence goes on from CAZHQZ010000212.1 coordinate 1,581, forward strand.
GGCGATAATTTTTGCGCCGCGCGCGGCCGCTTCGTGCAGTGCGCCCATCATGCGCGGGTGATTGGTGGCGGGGTTTTGCCCAACGACGAGAATCAAATCCGCATGCTCAAAATCGTCCAGTGAGCAAGTGCCTTTGCCCACGCCTACCGATTGCTTGAGCGCAAAGCCGGACGGTTCGTGGCAGAAGTTGGAGGAGTCGGGCAGGTTGGCGCAGCCGTAAGCGCGCGCCACGAGTTGCCACAAAAAAGCGGCTTCATTACTGCTGCGGCCAGAGGCATAAAACGCCGCTTGATCGGGGGAGATGGCTTTCAACTCGGTGGCGGCTATCTCGAATGCCTGCTCCCAAGTGACGGGTAAATATTTGCCACTTTCACGCGTGTAGAGCATGGGTGTGGTGAGGCGACCTTGGAACTCCAGTCCGTAGTCGCTGCGCGCGCGCAGTTG
>CAZHQZ010000213.1:0-1995 GCA_964534675.1 uncultured Pseudomonadales bacterium
TCACCCACTGGGCAGGTGGTGAATGTCACCACCGTGCAGAGCAGCGGCGACCGCGCCTTTGATTTGGCGGCAGAAGCGGCAGTGCGAAAAGTGGAGACATTCAAAGAAATCACTGACAAGATGAAGCCAGAAGAATTTAAAATGTTCCGTGATTTCGATTTCAAGTTTGATCCACAAGATCTTCTTATGTAAGAGGCGATATTGTTATGAAAAAAATTATTTTGTCTTTCGTGTTTTTCTTTGTATGTACTTCGGTGTATGCACAAAGATTGACAATCAATATTGATAAAGGCGGCCGCAACCCTACGCCGATTGCCGTGATTCCTTTTGCGTGGAGTGGCGCTGGATTTAACGGCGATCAAGTGGCGGAAATTGTGTCTAGTGATTTATATCGCAGTGGCCAGTTCAAACCTATCGACAAGCAGAGCATGTTGTCTTTTCCACATGCAGAATCGGAAGTGGTGTACCGCGACTGGCGCATGTCAGGCGCAGAGTATTTGGTAACGGGGCAGTTGTCACCACTGGCTAATGGCGGTTTTGCCGCCAATTTTATTCTGTGTGATGTCAACGGACAGAAGTTGATGTTCAGTAAAACCATTCAAGGCGGACCGAATAATTTGCGCGATGTGGCGCACTACATCAGCGATCAAGTGTATGAAGCCTTGACGGGTTATCGTGGCGTATTTCAAACACACATCGTGTTTGTCGGTGGTGAAGTGGGCAACGTGAAGTTGTACATGGCGGATCAAGACGGCGCGCGTGAACAAGTGTTGATGACCAGCACCGAGCCAGTGTTGTCACCGGACTGGTCGCCCGATGGCAAACAGATTGTGTATGTGTCGTTTGAAAGCGGTCGCCCTGGGATTTATTTGCAAACGCTGGCCACCGGTCGCCGCGAGCGCCTCACCAGTTTCCCAGGCTTGAACGGCGCGCCCTCGTTTTCGCCGGATGGGCGCAGCTTGGCGCTCTGTCTGTCCAAGGGCGGCAACCCTGATATTTATGTGATGGATATAGCTAGCAGGCAGTTGCGCCAGATCACCAACCATCCCGCCATTGATACCGAGCCGAGCTGGACTGCCGACGGCAGCGCCATCATTTTTACCTCCAGTCGTGGCGGCAAACCACAACTGTATAAAGCATCGCTGAGTTCAGGTCAGACCGAGCGCATCACGTTTGAAGGGGATTACAACGCCCACGGTCGCATGAGCAAAGATGGCAAGCTGATTTCGTTTATCCATCGTCGTGATGGGGTTTTCCACACGGCTGTGCAAGACGCGAAATCCGGTCGCGTGACGATTTTGACGCAGACCAGCCTCGACGAATCGCCAGCACTGGCTCCCAATGGCCGCATGATTATGTATGCCACCAAGCGCGGTGGGCGTTCGGTGCTGTCTACGGTATCGGTGGATGGTGGCATTCAAGTCACTGTGCCGGTGCAGAATGCTGACGTGCGTGAACCCGCGTGGGGACCGTTTCGCACGCCCTGATTTTTAGGGGTGCGATACTGGCTCAGGGTGCTATAATCGCGCCGCTGTTATTTCTGCTTACTTTTCACTCGTTTACGAAGGAAATATTTATGTCCGTTATGCAAAAAATTCTCGGTGTTGTCTTTGCAGTTATTTTGGTAGCTGGTTGCTCTAGCCAACAGAGCAGCGACGATAAAGATGCTTCTGCCAATGGCAGCGGCGCAGATGGTTTGAACGGTGCAGACACACGCGGCATCGGTTCAGGCAGTGGCGATTGGGGTTCTGTGTCTGACCAGTACGGCAATGTGGTGTATTTTGAATTCGATAGCGCCAACATTCAGCCCGCTTCGGAAGAAATGTTGAACGCGTACAGCGAATTGCTGAAAAGCTCAGGCCAGCACGCTGTGTTGCAAGGCAATACTGACGAGCGCGGCACGCGCGAATACAACATGGCATTGGGTGAGCGTCGCGGTAAATCCGTAGCCGATTATCTGTCTATGCGCGGTGTGAGCTCTAGCCAGTTGGAAGT
>CAZHQZ010000214.1:0-1967 GCA_964534675.1 uncultured Pseudomonadales bacterium
CAGAAAAAACGCGGCGTTTGTGCGGTGGGTAGTAGCTTTAGTGCAGCGCCGGATGTGCTGCGCTTTTGGCAAAAAAATGGCTTTGAACTATTGCGCGTGGGGCATCGCCGTCAGGCAGCCAGTGCCGAGCCGTCGGCACTGGTGCTGAAGGTGTTTTGAGTATTAACGCTTGTTGACGGGAACAAAATCGCGCTGTGGGCTGCCGGTGTACAACTGGCGTGGACGGCCAATTTTGTACGGCGAGGACAGCATTTCATTCCAGTGTGAAATCCAGCCCACGGTACGCGCCAGTGCAAAAATCACCGTGAACATGCTGGTGGGAATACCGATGGCTTTCAGGATAATGCCTGAATAGAAATCGACATTCGGATACAGTTTTTTCTCAATGAAATAACTGTCGGAGCGGGCAATTTCTTCCAACTTCATTGCCAGTTCCAATTGCGGATCATTGATGCCCAGAGCGGCTAACACTTCATCGCAGGTTTTTTTCATCACTTTGGCGCGCGGGTCAAAGTTTTTGTACACGCGGTGACCAAAACCCATCAACTTAAAGTTGTCGTTTTTGTCTTTGGCTTTGGCGATGTATTTATCTACATTTTTGACCGAGCCAATTTCGCCCAACATTTGCAGTACAGCTTCGTTGGCGCCGCCGTGTGCAGGTCCCCACAGCGCCGCAATGCCAGAAGCGATACAGGCGTAAGGGTTAGCGCCGGTAGAACCCGCCAAGCGCACGGTAGATGTGGACGCATTTTGTTCGTGATCGGCGTGCAGAATAAAAATGCGATCCATGGCTTTGGCGAGAATAGGATCAACTTGATAGTCACCCGCAGGCACAGCAAACATCATATTGAGAAAGTTGGCGGCGTAATCCATATCGTTTTGCGGATAAATGAACGGTTGCCCCACGTTGTACTTGTAGCACATGGCGGCAATCGTCGGCATTTTGGCGATCAAACGAATCGCCACCGATTCGCGGTGCTCGGCATCGGTGACATCCAATGTATCGTGGTAGAAAGCAGACAGCGCGCCAACCACGCCGCACATCACGGCCATCGGGTGAGCGTCGCGGCGGAAGCCTTCAAAGAATTTGTGGATTTGGTCATGCACCATGGTGTGCTGCGTGACGCGCGCATCAAACTCTTTTTTCTGCTGCGCGCTGGGCAATTCGCCTTTCAACAGCAGATAGCAAGTTTCGAGGTAATCAGAATCTTCCGCTAATTGCTCAATGGGATAGCCGCGGTGCAGCAGAATGCCTTTATCGCCATCAATAAAAGTAATTTTGGATTCGCAGGCCGCGGTGGCCATAAAGCCTGGGTCGTAAGTGAAATGGCCGCCTTGCGCAAGAATGCCCTGCACGTCGATAACATCGGGACCCACGGTACCAGAGTGAATGGGCAGGGTGATGGGGTCGCGGCCGTCGATGGTGAGCGTGGCTTTCTTGTCGGTCATGGGAGGCTCCTATACAGGAATAACAACAGTGCAGAAATAAAGGAGCAGGTGCGATAAAAAATCTAAATACCTGCAAAAAATGCATGCGGGAGGTGCGTGCAGAGCCCCGTAACTATAGGGCGATTCCGTTTTTTGTCAATAAACTACAACAAGCGTTGCGCGGTTTCTGTGGGTTTCCGCAGCACAGTGACAGGTTTTTTGTCGCAACATATTTTTAATTATTTTGAAATACAGCGCACAGCAAAGGAGAAGCGGCTGGCGGGTTTGTCATGTAAAAGCCGTAGTCCTATAATGCGCGCCGTACTGCGGTACACCCCTCCTTTTAGATCCTGAATTTGAGGTCTCCCTGTGATAGACAAGCGTCCCGTGAACCTTGATATAGGCACGATTAGGTTGCCGATTTCTGCTCTGGTTTCCATTTTGCACCGCGTTTCCGGTGTGGCTCTGATTGGCGCTATCGCCATTTTGTTGGGGCTGCTGGATTACTCCCTGCGCTCGGCGGACAGTTTCGCTGCCGT
>CAZHQZ010000215.1:0-1928 GCA_964534675.1 uncultured Pseudomonadales bacterium
GCTCGACCTGTTGGCGTTCAAAGACCATCGAAAGACTCCATACGGATAGCAAATACAGTGGCCAGCATCCCAAATGGGGGAGCGGCAGAAGGGTCGGCAAAATACCATATTTCTCCGCATAAATCCGTTGTAGCGAGGCAGTTCAACCTTGCCCAAAGCCCCCGTCATTGTTAGAGTTGCGCGCCTTATCCGCAGCACGACGCTGCGCCTCCAACCTAGGTATTCCCATGTTCAAAAAAATCCGCGGCATGTTTTCCACTGACCTGTCGATAGACCTCGGCACAGCTAACACGATTGTCTACGTCCGTGGTCGCGGCGTAGTGCTCGACGAACCATCCGTTGTCGCAATCCGCAACCACAACGGCAACAAATCGGTGGAGGCTGTCGGCTTGGATGCCAAACGCATGCTCGGCCGCACCCCTGGCAATATCACCGCCATTCGCCCACTGAAAGATGGCGTGATTGCCGACTTCCAAATCACAGAAAAAATGCTGCAACACTTCATCAGAAAAGTGCATAAAAACAATTTTTTAGGCTCTTTTCCCCGCGTTTTGGTGGGTGTGCCCTGTAAAGCAACAGAAGTGGAAAAACGCGCCATTCGTGAATCGGTACTCGGCGCGGGAGCCAGCGAAGTGCGTTTGATTGACGAACCCATGGCAGCAGCGATTGGCGCTGGCTTGAACGTAGGCGAAGCCAACGGCTGCATGGTGGTTGACATCGGCGGCGGCACCACGGAAATCGCGATCATTTCTTTGAACGGCGTGGTGTATGCCGATTCAGTGCGCATTGGCGGCGACCGTTTTGACGAAGCCATCATCAACTATGTGCGCAAAAACTTTGGCATCATCATTGGTGATGCCACCGCTGAACGCATCAAACAAGAAGTCGGCTGCGCTTTTGGCGGACGCGAGTTGCGCGAAATTGATGTGCGCGGTCGCAATTTAGCTGAAGGTGTGCCGCGCCAATTCACACTCAACAGCGACGAAATTTTGGAAGCACTGCAAGAGCCACTGCAAGGCATTGTGCAGGCGGTAAAAGGTGCGCTAGAGCAATCGCCACCTGAATTGGCATCTGACATTGCTGAAAACGGTATCGTGTTGACCGGCGGCGGCGCACTGTTGCGCGACATCGACAAGCTGTTGATGGAAGAAACTGGACTGCCCGTGATCGTCGCAGAAGACCCACTCTCTTGCGTGGCCAAAGGCGGCGGCAAAGCGCTGGAAACGATGGATCCCAGACATTTTGACTTGCTGTTCTCGTGAGCACAGGGCATGGCCGGCAAGAAAAAAAATGACAGCGAGTTGGATCTCGAAGGCGCACTAGAAAAACTGGAGTTGCTGGTTGAGAGTTTGGAGCGAGGCGATCTCAGTTTAGAAGAATCGCTAAAAGTATTTGAAGCCGGTATTAAATTGACGCGGCAGTGCCAAGAAACGCTCTCTGCCGCTGAACAAAAAGTGCAATTGCTGGTTGAGAAAAATGGCACTCTAAAAAGCGAACCCTTTGACGATAACTAAATTGAATGAGCAATGACGGCTGACTTCCAACTTTTTTTACAACACAGTCAGCAGCGCGTTACCACCGCACTGGAATGTGCGCTACCTGCAACAACAGAACCGGCACAACGTTTAAAACAGGCGATGCGCTACAGCGCACTCAACGGCGGCAAACGTGTGCGCGCCACTTTAGTTTATGCTGCCGCCAACAGTATTTGCAGTGCCGTGCCGGCCGCTATCGACAATATCGCCTGTGCGCTGGAATTGATTCACGCCTACTCGTTAGTACACGACGATTTGCCCGCCATGGACGACGATGCGCTGCGGCGCGGACAGCCCACTTGCCATATCGCTTTTGATGAAGCCACAGCAATTCTCGTTGGCGATGCGCTGCAAACACTCGCATTCGAGTGTTTAGCAAAAACAGATTTACCT
>CAZHQZ010000216.1:0-1883 GCA_964534675.1 uncultured Pseudomonadales bacterium
AAACACCAGCGGCGAAATTGTTCATTGCTGGTGCTGGCACCGATGCGGCACAGTGCTTTGGTCACGCCGTTTTCTTGCAGCGTGCCAACAATGCGCGCGCCTTCCAAATCGCAGCGCGGGTCTATGTCGGGATGTTTGGCTGGCAATTCTTCTACCACATCTAATGGCAACATTGAAATCAATACATCGCCGTTATTGCTGTACAGCGCAGTCCAAGTGTGGCGATAACCGGCGGCGCGCACGCGGCGATTATTTTGTTTCGCCCAGCGCACAATATTGCAAATACCTTGCTTGCTGCGCGGCACAAAGGTGTAAGCGGGAATGTAATCCACCGTGCCGCTCCAATTGCGAAAGCGGCGATTGCTGTACACCAACACCGGCGAGCCATCTGCTTCCGTCACTTCTTTGATGTGCGTTTTGTGCAACAGCGGCACGGCGTTGTGCCACCAATTTTGTATTTTTTTTGCGTAAAAATTGGGATTGAGCAGTTGATGGCGCAGCGCGTGTTGCACGCGCTTTTTACCCGCACGGAGTAAAATTTCGCGCAGACGCACATCGCGCAACACCATTTGCAACAGCAAGCGCGCAGTTTTCCAAGTGGGGATGTGTTGCTCGGTACACACATGGCCGATTTCCAGCACATGCTTATTCCATGTGTCGATAAAACCGTGAGCGTCTACATCGGCCAGCAAATGTTTTTTCCATTGCTGCAAATCCGCCGTTGCACTGATAGCCGCATCGCGCTCCTTGCAGTCGCTCATTCCTGAATCTCCTGTGACCTGTTCTAATAATAATTTTGAGAGATGTGAACTATGCCAGACAGCCTCACCTCGCGTCTTTACGCTGAAACGCGCACCATCCATGCCAGCGCTGAGGCGGTGTATGCCGCCATCACCGATTTCGCCGCCTACCCACAATGGAACCCGTGGATTGTCGCCGTGCAGGGCGAGCCGGTGATGAACGCCGCGCTGACAGCCACGGTGCAGGAGGGTGCTCGCCAGCGCACCGTGCATCACCGCGTCACGCGCACTAATGCTCCGACTGATTTTGCGTGGTGCGACAGCGATTGGTTCACGGTGTTCGCGCGCGGTGAGCGCAGCCGCACTATCACGCCCATCGGTGACACTCAGTGCCGCTACCGCTGCGAGCTGCATATCACGGGGCCGCTGTGCAGCGTGGTGGACTGGTGGTTCGGGCGCAGTATGCGCGCGGGCTTGGCGGCCGAAGCTGATGCCTTGCAGCACCGCTGTGAAAATCGCTAACTATTTGTTTATAAAAGACTTTATGGGGTAATGCGCCAGCTTTTGCGTTGACAGTGCGCCCCGTGAAACGGTAGTATCGCGGCGCTTTCTCGGAAGGCGTTTCCGCCTCCCCTCCCTGTCATCTGATCAAAAGGTAGCGAACATGAATAAAGTCATGACGGCGGCTGATGTAGTCAGCCAGCTGCGCGATGGCATGACCATCGGCATTGGCGGTTGGGGTCCTCGCCGCAAACCAATGGCGCTGGTGCGCGAAATCCTCCGTTCCAATCTGAAAGACCTCACCGTGGTCGCTTACGGCGGTGCCGATGTCGGCATGCTGTGCGCGGCGGGCAAAGTGAAAAAAGTCATCTTCGCTTTCGTGTCTTTAGACTTTATTCCGCTGGAGCCCTACTTTCGCCAAGCACGTCAGAACGGCGCCATTGAAGTGATGGAAGTGGACGAAGGCATGTTCCTGCTCGGTTTGAAAGCGGCGGGCTACAACACTCCGTTTATTCCTACGCGCATCGGTATCGGCACTGATGTGCTGAAACACAGCGACATCAAAATGATCGCCTCGCCTTACGACGACAAAGAATGGGTGGCGATGCCCGCCATTAAATTGGATGTGGCACTGGTGCATGT
>CAZHQZ010000217.1:0-1872 GCA_964534675.1 uncultured Pseudomonadales bacterium
CTGACTCGCAAGCCCCCCAACTCATACACGCGCGCAACTGGAATATTCCCAGTGCGTTGCGTGTGCAAATTGAAAATCTTTGTCAGCCAGGCAGCGATGAAATCAATCGCATGGGTGAACTCGATGTGCAAATCGGCGAATTATTTGCTGAAGCCGTTTTAAGCGCGCTGCAAGAAACTAGCATTTCTGCTGCGCAAGTTCGTGCCATTGGCAGCCACGGACAAACCATTCGCCATCACCCTTTTCGCAACTCGCCATTCACGCTACAAATTGGCGATCCAAATACGATTGCTTTTCGCACCGGCATCACTACCGTTGCCGATTTTCGGCGCATGGATATTGCCGCTGGCGGCCAAGGCGCGCCCTTAGTGCCTGCATTTCACGACGCTGTGTTGCGCAGCGAAAAAGAAAATCGCGCGATCGTGAATATCGGCGGCATGGCCAACATCACTGTGCTGGCGCGAGATTTTCCTGTGAGTGGTTTTGATACCGGCCCCGGCAATGTTTTGATGGATGCGTGGATACAAAAGCATCTTCAACAAACGCACGATGCCGAAGGGCGCTGGGCGCGCTCAGGGCAATGCCACGCAGCGCTACTTAACAAATTGCTCAGCCATCCCTATTTTTCTCTGCCCGCACCCAAAAGTACGGGGCGAGAAATGTTCCATTTGGCGTGGCTGGAATCTCAGTTATTGGAGATGGGTGAGCTCAAGGCCGAAGATGTGCAGAGCACCCTGCTGGAATTGACCGCGCGCAGTATCGCTCTCGCTATCGAGCAGCAGCCTGCTGCGATAGACCGCGTACTGCTCTGCGGCGGCGGCAGTCACAACACCCTGTTGTGTGAACGCATCGCTGAGCTGCTACCTCAATCACAACTGGGCAGCACCACTGACTTTGGCGTACCGGCTGATTGGTTGGAAGCGATGGCCTTTGCTTGGCTGGCAAAACAGCGCATGGAAGGAAAAACCGGCAACGCGCCAGTCGTGACCGGCGCCAGCCGCCCCTGTGTGTTGGGCGGCGTGTATCTGCCAAGCTAAACCTTCCTCAACAAAAGCCTCAAACAGAAAACGACGAGCCGCAGCCGCAAGTAGTAGAAGCGTTCGGGTTATTGATCACAAATTTTGAACCCTGCAATCCTTCTTCATAATCCACTTGTGCGCCAGCGAGATATTGGTAGCTGAGTGGATCAACCAACACCGTGATGCCGTCTTTTTCGATGGCTGCATCATCTTCCGCCGCGATTTCATCGAAGGTGAAGCCGTACTGGAACCCTGAGCAGCCGCCGCCCGTCACGAACACGCGCAGTTTCAAATCGGGATTGGCTTCTTCATCCACCAAGCGACGAACTTTGTTAGCCGCACTGGCGGTGACGCTGATTTCTTCTGCTACTGCTTCTTCACTCATTGCTCAAACTCCTCGGCGCACCCTGTGTTTATGGGGGCAACCGTTATGGGATCAATGCCAAATTTTCTAAGCCCGTCTGCTCCGGCAGACCGTGCATGATGTTCATGATCTGCACGCCCTGACCAGACGCGCCTTTGGTGAGATTGTCGATCACCGCCATCACCACCACGCGCTTGCGCCCTTGCGGCCGCGCCACTGCGATACGACAGGTGTTGGCGCCTTTTACGCTGCGCGTTTCAGGGTGCGAGCCTGCGGGCAGCACATCGACAAAATATTCGTTGGCATAGCGCTGTTCGTAGAGTTGCTGTAGGTCTACCGAATCATCCAGCAAATCCGCGTAAATAGTCGCGTGCATACCGCGCACCATGGGCACCAGATGCGGCACGAAGGTCAGCGCGTACGGCTGTTCACCAGCTTTTTGCAGAGCGTGGATGCCCTGCTCGATCTCCGGCAAATGCCGGTGTCCCG
>CAZHQZ010000218.1:0-1864 GCA_964534675.1 uncultured Pseudomonadales bacterium
GTGGCATCTCACGTCGCATTGAAGGTGAAGATCGCTCCGAGTTGAAAGATGCGCTAGCCGGTCTCGACCTGCCTGCTGGCATGGGCACTATTGTGCGCACAGCGGGTATCGGTCGCTCTGCGGAAGAATTGCAGTGGGATTTGGACTACCTGCTGCAACTGTGGAACTCCATTAAAACAGAAGCCGACAACAGCCCAGCGCCGCATTTTTTGTTCCAAGAAAGCAATGTAGTGATTCGCGCCATTCGCGATTACCTGCGTCAAGACATCGGCGAAGTGATTATCGACACACGCAGCGCTTATGAATTGGCATCGGCGTTTATCAAACAAGTGATGCCGAATTACCACAGCAAAGTGAAGCTGTATCAAGACAGCATTCCGTTGTTCAACCGCTATCAAATTGAAGGTCAGATCGAAACGGCATTTGAGCGCGAAGTAAAACTGCCTTCTGGCGGCGCGATTGTTATTGATGTAACCGAAGCCTTAGTGTCTATCGATATCAACTCTTCGCGCGCCACTAAAGGCGGCGACATTGAAGAAACCGCCACCAACACCAACCTTGAAGCAGCCGATGAAATTGCACGCCAGTTGCGCTTGCGCGACATGGGCGGTTTGGTAGTGATTGATTTTATCGACATGAACTCACCGAAAAACCAACGCGCTGTGGAAGATCGCATTCGCGATGCTCTGCAAATGGATCGCGCGCGCGTGCAAGTTGGTCGTATTTCTCGTTTTGGCTTGCTAGAAATGTCGCGTCAGCGTTTGCGTCCATCACTGGGCGAAACATCCGGTCACCTCTGCCCGCGCTGCAACGGTCAAGGCACGATACGCGGCACAAAATCTATTGCACTGGCGCTGCTGCGCATGTTGGAAGAAGAAGCGCAAAAAGAGCGCAGTTCCGAAGTGCGCGCGATTACTCCCGTTGCTGTTGCCAGCTTTTTGTTAAACGAAAAAAGAAAGCAAATTAGCGAAATTGAAAAGCGCCATCAGTGCCGCGTGGTGATTGTGCCCAACCCAGATATGGTAACGCCGCACTACCACATTCAACGCTTGCGCGATGACGATGCACAACTAGCGCAAACCAGTTTTGAAATTGAATTGAGTGATGTGACACCACATGACGTAGATGACACATCTGCCACGACACAGCCGCTCAAAGCCGCTGCCGTACAAATTCTGGTACCTAGCACCCCTGCTCCACAACCCGCGTCTGTTGCTGCTACACCAGCGGCATCCTCTGCTTCTACTGCTCCTCAAAACACGGAGAAAAAAGCCGCCAGTTTTATGACGCGCTTGTTTGGCAAGCTGTTCGGCGAAGGTGAAAAAGCGGCGGAAACACCGCCTCCAGCGCAAGAAAAACCGCAAATACCGCGTGAACGCAACAACGATCAACGCCGCCGCGGCAATAATCGCAATGGACACAATCGCAACAATCGTGAACGCTCACGCGAGCGCGATGAAAATGCACCGCGCAGCGATCAAAATAGAAATGAGCAAAACAGAAACGAACAGAACCGGAATGAACAAAATCGCCGGAATAACCAGCCGCAGCAAAAACAGCAACAACCCGCTGCGCGCCCCAATAACTTTCAACAAGGCACGCAACAAACTGCACGCAATGAGCAACAACCGCGCAATGAAGAGCAAAGCTTTGCGCAACAACAGCAAGATACAGTCGGTGCACCCGCGCGTCGCCCTTCTGGCAAACGTCCGCGCAACAATGAGCGTCAACGCCAGCGTCCACCTGTTGCGGCAGAACAACAATCTTTGCTGCCGCCGGTAGAACAAACCGTGGAAGTCGCAGCAACGTCTGTAGCTTCAGCGCCTCCTGTTGAAGCAGTAAAAACTGTGGCAGCAGAAACTGT
>CAZHQZ010000219.1:0-1847 GCA_964534675.1 uncultured Pseudomonadales bacterium
CGCGTGCTGGGCAGCAGCCAACTGGCCAGCAAGCCGAGGCCGAGCAACTGACAAATTACAAAACCGCGCCAGTGGTGAGCTGTCATAAAACGAATCCTTTGTGATGAGCGGTGAGTGCCAAATTGCTGGAGGATTCTAGTGAAGTTTTTGTGAAATGCTAGCCGTGCTAGGCTGACGGCTATTTTTTGCGATGGCGAATGTGATGGCGATGAGCAAACAAAAGCGCTGGATATTGATAGGGGTGGTTGTGCTCGCAGGGTGGCTGGCGCTGCATTACTTGCGCCGACCGGATGCGCTGCCGGTGCCGGTAGCAGCGGTCGATCAAGGTGTGGTGGAAACCACGGTGGCTAACACGCGCGCTGGCACGGTGAAAGCCTGTCGTCGCTCGGAGTTGTCAATGGCGCTCGGCGGTTTGGTGCAAAAATTGAATGTGAAAAAAGGCGACAAAATTACCGCAGGCGAAGTGCTGGTGGAATTGTGGAATGAAGATCGCAAAGCGAGCGTGGCGCAAGCAGAAGCGAGTTTGTCAGCGGCGATTCATCAGCAAAAACAAGCGTGCATCAATGCCAATCAAAATGCGCGCGACAGTCAACGCGCAAAATCACTTTACGAAAAGCGCTTGATTTCCAGCGCGCAAACGGAGGCGGCAAGCACGTTGTCGCGCACCGCACAGCAAGCCTGCGATGCAGCTGAAGATCAAGTAAAAATGAATCAAGCCAATTTGGATTTAGCACAGTCGCATTACGATCTGACATTTTTGCGCGCGCCGTATGACGGCGTGGTAGTAGAAATTAACAGTGAACTGGGTGAATACGTTACGCCGTCGCCGTCTGGCGTGTTGACCAAGCCGGTGATAGAAATGTTGGACAATTCTTGTTTGTATGTCACGGCGCCGATTGATGAAGTGGACGCCAAACCTCTGCGTGTGGGGCAGCGCGTGCGCATAACTTTGGATGCATTTCGCGGGCAGGAGTTTGATGGGCATGTCACGCGCGTTGCGCCCTATGTGGTGGAAGTGGAAAAGCAGGCGCGCACTGTGGATGTGGATGTGCGCTTCGATAATATTCCGCAAGATGTTGCGCTGTTAATTGGTTACAGCGCGGACGTGGAAATAGTGTTGGATACACGCAATCAAGTGTTGCGAGTGCCAACCGAAGCTATCATTGATAAAAAATCGGTGTATGTATTGCAGGATGGCAAGTTGCACAAACGCGACATTGTGACTGGGCTGTCTAACTGGACCATGACAGAAGTGGTTAGTGGCCTGCAAGCGGGCGATAAAGTGGTATTGGCTCCAGATCGCGCCGGTATTAAAGAGGGCGCGGTGGCGCGAGAAGAAACGGCAGACGATAGAAAAGCTGCCGCTGCTGCGAAAAAATCACCGTGATAAAACTGCAAAATATTGTTCGACACTTCACCTTGGGCGATGAAGAAATTCTCGCGTTAGATAGCGTGAGTTTGACGATTGATACGGGCGATTATGTGTCGGTGATGGGGCCATCCGGCTCTGGCAAATCCACCTTGCTCAATGTCATGGGTTTATTGGATACGCCAGACAGCGGTTCTTATGTGTTAGGCGATGTAGAAACAGTTGGCTTGCACGAAGAAGCGCGCGCCAATGTGCGGCGCGAAAAAATTGGTTTTGTGTTTCAGGCTTACCACTTAGTGCCGCGTTTAACGGCGCGCGAAAATATTGAATTGCCGATGGTGTTGGCGGGTATTGCGCCAGCCGAGCGCCGCGTGCGCGCAAACGACGTGTTGCAGCGCCTAGGTTTGGACGCGCGCGCCGATCATTTGCCGCAACAATTATCCGGTGGTCAGCGACAGCGCGTGGCGATAGGGCGCGC
>CAZHQZ010000220.1:0-1845 GCA_964534675.1 uncultured Pseudomonadales bacterium
CGAAAGGCGTGGTTAGTTGACCAATCCGTCTTATCAAATGCGCGCCGTGCGGCGACAATCGCGCGCTCCATATCCGCCACACCGGCATCCGCACACACACCCGCCACGCTGTTATCCGCGGGGTTGATGTTGTTATAGGTGTTGCCGGAGGCAGCGGCTACTAGCTGCCCATCAATCAGAAGTCGTGTTTCAGGATGGATATCGGGAAAGGCTGGAATGCCCACAAGAGCCCCCTGTAATCATTGGAGAATTGACGAAGATACTAGCGAGACGCACCCAAGATAGTCAAGCGCACTTTACTTTTTTTCGGTATCCACCAAGAATAGGCGCATTCAACCACCCACTGAGGATCCGTCCATGAGCAATCCAGACAAACGCGCCAAAGGCGTCAAAGCATTCAACGCCGTCTACGGCGGCATGATGACCGCGCCAGAAGAACCGACCGGCGACGAGTTCTTCGAAATCATGATGGAAGACTTGTTTGGCAATATTTGGTCGCGCGAAGGTTTGTCACTGCGCGACCGCCGCTTGTTCACCATGGGCGCCATTGCCGCGCTGGGCGAGGCGGATGTATTCGGCATACAAGTAGAAACCGGCTTGGTCTCCGGCCACCTCACGGAAGAACAAGTCAACGAAATGATTTTGCACATGGTGCAATACGTTGGTTATCCGCGCACCACCGGTATGCGCGGCGCGGCGGGCAAAGCTATTCACAACTGGAAGAAAAAGCAGAAAGAAGCACAGAAATAGCAGCCGCATCACGCCGCTAGCGCGCAAGGCTATACTGCCGACATGTTTATCAAATCCGTCAGCAAAGCGTTTCACGATCACGGCGTAGCGTTCGCCGTTGTCGGCGGCTATGCCGTTGCTTTGCACGGCGCAGTGCGCGGCACGGTTGATCTCGACTTAGTACTGCGCTGGAACAAAGAAAACCTAACCAAAGCGGCAACCGCACTGCAATCGCTGGGGCTCCGCTCACATTTACCACTCGACAGCGACACTGTGTTTGAACAACGCGAGCAGCTTATCCGTGAACGCAATTTAATCGCATGGAATTTTTACAATCCAGATAACCTTGCTGAGCAAGTCGATTTAATTATTGATTTTGACTTATCGGATAAAGCCGTCTCTGATATTCAACAAGGCACAATATCTATCCCTTTATTAAATCGGCATGACTTAATTTTAATGAAAGAAAAAGCAGGACGCCCGCAAGACATCGCCGATATCGAAGCACTGAGGAAGTTGCCATGAGGCCTGTGCAATATTTTACCGATGAATATTTAGCACAGTGCCAACAAATGACAGCACAACAAATCTTGCAATTTCTGGAAGATTTTCGTTTGTTGTTTTCTGCTCAGAACACTGAAAAATTACAAAAAACAAACGCCACACTCGATCACGACACGAACACACCACAATAAAAAAAGCCACCCGAAGGTGGCTCTCTTATTTCACTCGCAGCTTACACAAACTGCTCGTTTTTCTTGGCTTTGTCCTTCAGCAACTTCGGCGGCTCAAAGCGCTTGCCATATTTCTTGGCCAGCTCACTCGCGCGCTTAGTAAACTCTTTCACGCCCCAGTGGTTGATGCACTGATACACACCACCCACATGCGGCGGGAAGCCAATACCCATGATCGAACCGATGTTGCCATCAGCTACCGATTCAATCACGCCTTCTTCCATGGCGCGCACGGCTTCAATCACCTGTGAAAACACCAAACGATCTTTGATATCTTCAAATGGCACATCTTTCCAACCTTTCTTGGCGTACAACTCTTTTAGGCCTGGCCAGATGTGTTTTTTGCCGCCTTCTGGATACTCGTAAAAACCGCCGCCGTAGA
>CAZHQZ010000221.1:0-1844 GCA_964534675.1 uncultured Pseudomonadales bacterium
AAAGGCGTTATGACTGATCGTGCTGCTCGCAAAGCCAATATCGGCGGCGAGATCTTGTGTACCGTGTTCTAGGAATATAAAGATGTCCAGAGTTGCCAAGAATCCCGTGAGTTTGCCATCTGGTGTGACGCTTACGATCGCGTCCACCGCACTCAGTGTTAAAGGTGGAAAAGGTGAACTTTCCATGGCTTTGCATTCAGATGTTGAAGTCTCACAAGATGCCGGTCAGGTGACGTTTGGTGCGCGCAATGGCGCTAGAGAAGCTTGGATGATGGCCGGCACTACGCGTGCGCTGGTAGCCAATATGGTGAAAGGCGTGAGCGCAGGTTTTGAGCGCAAGCTTGATCTGGTGGGCGTTGGTTATCGCGCCAAGGCCAATGGCAATGTGCTCAATTTAACTCTGGGTTATTCACACCCTATTGACTATCAATTGCCTGCTGGCGTGACGGCAGAAACACCAAGCCAGACTGAAATTATCTTGAAAAGTATTGATAAGCAGTTGTTGGGTCAGGTAGCTGCGGTGATTCGTTCTTACCGTGAACCTGAGCCGTACAAAGGCAAAGGTGTACGTTATTCGGATGAAGTTGTCCATCGTAAAGAAGCGAAGAAGAAATAAGGTATAGATGCATGAACTCAAAAAAAGCAGGACGTTTGCGTAGAGCAAAGTCAACACGAATGAAAATTCGTGAGCAAGGTGCGTTTCGCTTGAGCGTGCATCGTACGCCGAAGCATATTTATGCGCAGGTGACATCGCCGGATGGTGCAAAAGTACTGGCGCAAGCTTCTACGCTGGACGACAGTCTTGCTTCTGGTGCAACCGGCAATGCAAAGGCTGCGGAAAGTGTAGGCACACTGGTTGCTGAAAGAGCAAAAGCGGCTGGCATAGTGAAGGTAGCTTTTGATCGCAGTGGCTTTAAATACCACGGTCGTGTAAAGGCGTTGGCAGATGCTGCGCGTTCAGCTGGTCTCGAGTTCTAATAGGTGTAGATATGGCGCTTCAAGAGCAGAAAGAAAAAGATAAAAACTCCGACGGCCTTTTAGAAAAGCTCGTTCAAGTAAACCGCGTCGCAAAAGTAGTAAAGGGCGGTCGTACTTTCTCATTTACCGCGTTGACAGTGGTTGGCGATGGCAATGGAAAAGTTGGTTTTGGTCGCGGTAAAGCGCGTGAAGTACCTGTTGCCATCCAGAAGGCGATGGAAGCTGCGCGCCGTAACATGATTACCGTTGATTTGAATGGCAATACCATTTTTTATCCGGTCAAGGCGCGCCACGGCGCTGCAAATATTTATATGCAACCTGCTTCTGAAGGTACGGGTGTTATTGCTGGCGGTGCAATGCGTTCAGTGTTGGAGTTGGCTGGCGTACAAAACGTACTGGCAAAATGTTATGGCTCAACAAATCCTGTAAATGTGGTGCGCGCCACCATTCGCGGATTGAAAGAAATGCGTTCACCTGAAGAAATTGCAGCGAAACGCGGCAAAACGATCGAAGAGATTCGTGGCTAAGTTGCATTAGCTGTTGATGGATTTATCAAGGTTTTAATTATGGCAAATACAATCAAAGTAACGCAGATACGCAGTACAGCCGGTAGACTGAAATCGCACCAGTGCTGTATTAAAGGTTTGGGGCTGCGTCGTATTGGACATACTGTCGAAGTGCAAGATTCCCCATCTGTGCGCGGCATGATTAATAAAGTCAGCTATATGTTGAAGGTGGAGAGCTGAGATGCATCTGAATAGTCTGAGTCCTGCCCCTGGACATAAAACACCTAAGCTGCGTGTAGGTCGCGGTATCGGCTCCGGTTTGGGCAAGACCTGTGGTCGCGGTCACAAAGGTCAAAAAGC
>CAZHQZ010000222.1:0-1844 GCA_964534675.1 uncultured Pseudomonadales bacterium
GTAGGTATCGCGAATAATGCTGTCCAATTCTGCTTGCGGAATGCAACCGGCGACAAACGGTGAAATGACTTTAATCGCCACTTCGCTGTACGGCAGACCAGACCACGAGGCAATTTCTGCATCAGAAAATTGCGGGTAGGTTTCCGGCACATACAGACCGCCATCGGAGGCCAAACCTGTCAACAACACTTGTTCAAAATTGAGCGCGGGCGCTGTGCCGCGTGTACTGATGTATTTCATTTCAATATCTCGAGCTTCAAGTTCCCAGTGTTTCTACGCGCAATTTAATCACCGGCGCGACGACAAAATCTTTTTGCGCGAGATCGACGATCACGCTGTCGATCGCACTTTCTTGCACCACATTGCTAATCAACACGATGCTCACTTGCGCGCTGCCGCGTTGCGGCTCTTTCTGAATAATTGCTTCAATGCTCACGCCGGCATTGCTGAGTAATTGCGTCACTGACGACATCACCCCTGGCTTATCCGCCACCACTACACGCAAGTAATACGCAGAATGAATACTGCTGATAGGCAGAATCTCGCGCGTGCGTATCGCTGACGGCACAAAGCCCATGTACGGCACCGGCAAGTGATGATCGTATTTGGTTTTATCGTGCGACACTGCGCGCGCAACATCGACAATATCGGCAATCACGGCGGAGGCTGTCGGTTCACTGCCCGCACCCGCGCCGCTGTACAAAGTAGAGCCGACCGCATCACCCATCACCATTACCGCATTTTTTGCACCGTCCACTTTGGCTAGCAAACTGTCATGCGGCACCAGCGTGGGGTTCACGCGCAACTCCACACCCGCTTCACTTTCGCGCGCAATACCTAAATGTTTGATGCAATAACCCAACTCGGCGGCGTAGCGAATATCTTCTTGCGTGATGGTGGTGATGCCTTCGGTGTAAATTTTTTTAATTTCTAGCGGCATACCGAAAGCAATGGAAGCGAGAATCACCAATTTGTGCGCCGCGTCGATGCCTTCCACATCAAAAGTCGGATCCGCTTCGGCGTAACCCAAACGCTGTGCTTCTTTTAAAACATCAGCAAACGCGCTGCCTTTGTTGCTCATTTCGGTGAGAATAAAATTGGTGGTGCCGTTGATAATGCCCGCCACCCATTCGATGCGGTTCGCCACCAAACCATCGCGCAGGGCTTTGATGATGGGGATGCCGCCTGCGACTGCCGCTTCATACGCCACCGCCACTTGTTTTTTGGCTGCTGCTGCAAAAATTTCTGCGCCGTGATGCGCAATCAGGGCTTTGTTGGCGGTGACGACATGCTTGCCGTTTTCAATCGCTTTCAACACCAATTCGCGCGCAGCATCGGTGCCGCCGATCAATTCGACCACGATATCCACCGCCGGATCTTCCAGCACCGCAAAAATATCGCGGCTCAAGGTCACGCCTGAGGTATCGCAGTCTTCGCGGTCGCGGCGCGCACCGATATGCACAACACGCACATCGCAGCCCGCGCGCGCGTTAATCAACGCCGCATTGCGCGCCATCACGTTAAATACACCACTGCCCACAGTGCCCAGGCCACACAGACCCACGGTTACTTTTTTCACGATAAACCCTCTCAAATCAGCCGCGCATTGTAGCGCAGGCTCAAGGGGCGGGCGGTAGGGGCGTGATTCATCACGCCCTTTCTGTAGCCAAACGAGGGAGTGCTACACAGGACGAACAGGGCGCGATGAATCGCGCCCCTACGGGTTACAACACCGTGGCGTTAAGGATGGTGACGCCGCCTGCATCTTTTTGCAGCTTGCCTGCCACCGTTACATCTTTGCCAGGAATACCGACGATGATGTCGGCTTTGCCATCGGCGTTGAT
>CAZHQZ010000223.1:0-1797 GCA_964534675.1 uncultured Pseudomonadales bacterium
CGCAGTGCTTGCGAAATTTCTTCGCTGGATAAACGCGCCAGTGCAATGTTGTCGCAGTGGTTAGCGGCAACATTATGTTCTAGCGCTTTGATGGATGCTTTGGAAACCTCCGTCGCTAATACTTTATTAAAACAGCGCGACAGCGGCAGCGTGAAATTGCCATTGCCGCAATACAGCTCCAGAAAATCACCGCCGTTATTTTGTGCGTGTTGCTGTGCCCAGTTGAGCATGTGTTGATTCACGGCGGCGTTGGGTTGGCTGAAGGCAGATTCCGGTTGCTGCTGCGTAAATGTCTCGCCGCCGACTGTAAATTGCTCGGTGACAAAATCATGGCCGATAACAATTTTCTTGCCGCGACTGCGCCCAATGATGGAACAGCCCAACTGTGCATGCAGGATTTCCGCTTGCGCCTGCCAAGCTTCATTCACAGCTTTGTGATAGGTGAGGGTGATAACGGCATCGCCCGTGGTGGCGGCGAGAAAATCTACTTGAAACAGTTTGCGGCGCAGGGTGTCGTTGTTGCGCAAATGCGCGAGCAGCGCTGGCATCAGTGTGTTGATGCGCTCACAGGCGATGGGGAAGTGATCTACACGCACGATGTTTTTTTCAGCATCGGTCATGGCAAAAAAACAGTCGTCGTTTTCATGCCAGAAACGAAACTCGGCGCGCATGCGGTAGTGCAGCGGCGGTGATGTAAATACTTCCAGCGCAGGTGCAGAAAATGCTCGCAGCAATGCAGTTAGGCGTGCGGTTTTTTCTTGCAGTTGCTCGCTGTAATGCGCGGCGTTGACGGGCGAAATGCTCATGGGTTTACAGCCTGTCACGCGTGCGGCGTTGCCAGAGTTGCTCCGCCAATGCCCAAGCCGCTGCGTGGTTCTGTTCGCGGTTCATGGCGCGCAGGGCGAGTGCGGCGGTGCCAATTACAGCGGCTTCGCCGTAGGCATCGCTATCTGTGCCACGCCAGACATGGCGCAAGCGCGCGGCGTCCATAATGGTTTCCGGTTCTTGTTTCTCGGCAAAAAAACGCGGCCAAGTTTCTTGCGTTCGCTCGCCATTGTGTACCAAAAATAATTTGCAGTCGGCTTCTGGGCGGTATTCAAATTCACCGCTGTCGCCCTTGATGGTGAGTGCATTGGCTTGTTCGAGCAAGTAATTGGCTTGCGCGCAATTTTCTGCATACGGCGGGTGAAAAATGCCTTGCACGGAGCACAGCGCGTTGAGCGGGTTGGTCATGCGCGTTACGGTGTGCACGGTGGAGCGCAGGCCGAGTACATCGCGTAAATCGGCTAACTGTTGCAGTGGCTCGCCCCAAGCGCGGAGAGGGAAAAAGCACAAATTCTGCGCGTCAATCGCTGAGGAAACATCTTGCCAGTTTTTTGCCACTGGCAAGCCCAAAGCATTAAAACAATGTTCGGTGTAGATACGGTTGGTTTTGTGGCCATCAGTGCCGTGCATAAAAATGCGAATGCCATTTTCTGCCAGCAGCAGTGCGCTGAGAATAAACCACGGCAAGTGCTTGCGTTTGCCCGCGCAGGAAGACCAATCCAAATCCACTGCAATGTCGCGCGGTGCAGCAATGTGTGTGCGCGCCGCCGCAATAAAGCCTGCCAACTCTTCGGCGTTTTCTTCTTTCACGCGCAATAACATTAAAAAAGCACCAATTTGCATTGGCTCAGCTTCGCCGCGCAAAATCATACCAAAGGCAGCCTCGGCTTCTTCACGCGTCAGTGAACGCGCGCCTTTTTTGCCTTTGCCGAGAATTTGAATGTATTGCGCGAAGGGGTGTTCACGGTTCAT
>CAZHQZ010000224.1:0-1766 GCA_964534675.1 uncultured Pseudomonadales bacterium
ACCAATTCATCGCCACCGGCCATCTGGTTGATTAAGCCCCTGCCCTGTAGGTCTGAAATCAAATCTTTTACCACCACACCACCGTCCATCAAGCGCCTATTTGTCAGGGCGCACACGTTACCGAAACCATCTCAAAATACCAAGACTCCACCCCAGCTAACCGCCGCTTTCTGAGACGCCGTGGGTTGCCATAACCAACAAGGCATGCCTACAATCGGCCTCTTTGTGTCGATATACCCATACAGAAACTATGTTATTTAAAGAAAATCACAACACCGGCAGCATGTGGACACACTATTTTCCACGTCATCATTTGATAGCTGCCTGCGGTATTTCTTTGCTGATTGCCGTGTCATTAATTCTGCTGCCAGACAGCGTAGTTGCTTACCGCGCACACGAAGGTCTGCTGCCTGAAACCGTTGCGCCCGCCAATGCAGCGCAACCTAGCGCAGATATTGCAGCAACAGAAGAGGTTAGCTCGGCGCCAATAATTGAAACCGATCCTTGGTTGCATTTAACCGTGCGCAAAGGCGACACGCTGTCCAGCCTGTTACAAAAAGCCGGTTTGTCTTTAAGCGACATTCACAACATCACCAGCAGCAGTAAAGATGCACAAAAACTCACTTCACTGGGATTAGACGATCAACTAGATGTTTTGATGAAAGATGGCAAAGCGCAAGAGTTGCGCCTGCATCACAGCAAACTGGAAAGTGTAGCCATTAAACGCGTTGGCGATTCTTATCAAAGCGAGCAAGTAACTTTGGTGCCTGAAGTGCGCTACAGCTACGCGCACGGCGTGATCGACAGTTCTTTATTTATGGCCGGCCAAAAAGCCGGACTGAATGACAAAATGACGCTCAAGCTGGCCGATATTTTTGCTTACGATATCGACTTTTTGCAGGACATTCAGGAAGGCGACAGCTTTTCTGTAATGTATGAAGATTTGTATCTGGATGGAAAATCTATCGGACACGGCAACATCGTCGCCGCAGAGTTTACCAACCAAGGCAAAACGTATCGCGCCGTGCAATACACCAACAAGAACGGATCAACCAGCTATTACACGCCGGACGGCAACATCATGCGCAAACAGTTTTTGCGCACGCCGATTGATTTCGCCAGAGTGTCATCCTATTTCAGCGTAGGGCGCTACCACCCCATTTTGCATAAAATTCGCGCGCACAAAGGCATTGATTATGCGGCACCCACCGGCACACCCATTAAAGCCGCAGGTGATGGCAAGGTGGTTTTTGCCGGTGTACGCAACGGTTTCGGCAACGTAGTGATGATTCAGCACGGCGGCGTTTACACCACACTGTACGGCCACATGAGCAAAATCAGTGTAAAAAATGGTCAGCGTGTCAGCCAAGGCCAAGTGATCGGCGCGGTGGGACAAACGGGTTTAGCAACGGGCCCGCATTTGCACTATGAGTTTCACGTCAACGGTACCGCAGTCAATCCATTGGCCAACATGAACGTCGCCATGGCAGAGCCTTTGTCGAAAACTGAGAAAGCAGATTTCAACAAAAAAACGTCTGCTGTCATTGCACAAATGAAACAACTGGCTAGTGCAGCCGGCCACACTTCGCAAAACTTGGCGATGAACACTGCCGGTACTGCGCGTCAGTGAGTCGCAGTACACCCGACATCTACATAGGATTGATGTCGGGCACTAGCCTTGATGCTATTGATGTCGCGCTGGTCAGTTTTCCTGACTCGCAAGCCCCCCAACTCATACACGCGCGCAACTGGAATATTCCCAGTGC
>CAZHQZ010000225.1:0-1760 GCA_964534675.1 uncultured Pseudomonadales bacterium
ATACAGATTATTTGCCGATACAAAAACTGCCAAAAATTTTTCCCAATAATTCATCGCTGCTGATGTTGCCAGTAATTTCACCGAGATACTGCTGCGCCAATTTCAAATCTTCGGCCAACAATTCGCCCGCGCCGGTAGCGTGAAACCGCAGCTGTGTCTGCTGCAACAACGCCGCCGCGCGTTGCAGGGCATCAACATGGCGCGCACGCGCGCTGAAACGCGTTTCACCGGTCTCTGTTAGCCCCGCCAACTGGCGCAACTGTGTGCGCAACAGCGCAATACCCGCGCCAGTTTTGGCGGAAAGACTCACCACGTGCTGCTCTGCGCGCGCCGGCAAACCACTGGTATCAATTTTATTTTGCACCACCAGCGTAGGTACGGCAGGTCGCACATGCAAACTCATGTCGCGCCACAAAATATCCGGCTGCGTTTCTGTTGTTTGGCTGCTGTCTACCAACAACAAAACCACATCAGCCCGCTCAATTTCTGCCCACGCGCGGCGTATGCCCTCCTGTTCCACCGGATCATCGCTGTCGCGCAAACCGGCGGTGTCGATGATGTGCAACGGCAGCCCGTCAATCGCAATGTGCTCGCGCAATACATCGCGCGTGGTGCCGGCAATATGGGTGACTATCGCGGTGTCGCGCTCTGCCAACGCATTGAGCAAACTGGATTTGCCGGCATTGGGTTTGCCCGCAATCACCACCTGCAAACCGTCGCGTATCACTGCGCCTTGTTGTGCTGCCTGCAACACATTTTCTGTCGCAACGACAATAGCAGTCAGTTGCTTGGCAACGGTTTTGTCGGCGAGAAAATCAATTTCTTCTTCCGGGAAATCTAACGCCGCTTCCACATACAAACGCAGTTGCAATAACTGTTCTACTACTGCATGAATGGCGCGCGAGAACTCACCTTGCAAAGAATGCACGGCATTGCGCGCGGCTTGCGCGGAACCCGCGTCGATTAAATCGGCAATCGCCTCCGCTTGTGCGAGATCCAATTTATTGTTGAGAAATGCGCGCTCAGAAAACTCTCCCGCCCGCGCCAAGCGCGCACCGCCCTGCACACAAGCTTGCAGCACCAAGTTCAACACTTGTGCGCCGCCGTGACCGTGCAACTCCACCACGTCTTCGCCGGTAAACGAAGCGGGCGCAGCAAAATACAGCGCGATGCCTGCGTCGATCACGCCGTCTCGATCAAAAAATTGGCTAAACACCGCTGTGCGCGGCAGAAGGTTTTTTCGTGTGATGGCTTCGCCGATGGTCAAAGCGTTTGCGCCAGACAATCTCACGATCCCGATGCCGCCCTTGCCTGAAGCAGTGGCAATGGCGGCAATGGTGTCGCGGTCTAGTGCTGTCATTTGGCCTGCGATTTTGCCAGTGTTTTATAAATCCAGAACTGGTGCGTCATGGAAATCAAGTTGTTGACCAACATGTACAACACCAACCCTGCGGGGAAAAACAGGAACATGCCAGTAAAAATAATCGGCATAAATTGAAACACTTTTTGCTGTGTAGGATCAGCCGCAGGCGGGTTCAGTTTTTGCTGCACCCACATAGAAACCCCCATCAGCAGCGGCAAAATGTAATACGGGTCTTGCACGGACAGGTCAATAATCCAGCCAAAAAATGGCGCTTGCCGCAAATCTACACTCTCCATCAAAGACCAGTACAGCGCGATAAACACCGGCGTTTGTATCATCATTGGCAAACAACCCAGCATGGGGTTGGCTTTTTCTTTTTGATACAGCTTAAACATTT
>CAZHQZ010000226.1:0-1641 GCA_964534675.1 uncultured Pseudomonadales bacterium
ATGGGTTTCAAAGACCCGTTCAGCGGTTCGACCGGCTGGGTTGCGCGCTACGGCGCAGAACCGCCGACACAATTCAAATCCGCACAGATGATTGCCGATAAATGGAATCTGTCGCGCAAAGATTTAGAAGTATTTTCTTTGGAATCGCACACCCGCGCACTGAAAGCGATTGCCGAAGGTCGCTTTAAACGCGAAATTCTTCCGCTGGCTGGCGTAGAAAATGATGAAACACCGCGTCAATCGTCTTTAGAAAAAATGGCGGAACTGGATTTTCTATTCGGCTGCGACAAAGTGACTGCTGCGGTGTCTTCACAAACTTGCGATGCTTCATCTGCAATGTTGATTGTTTCGGAAACCGCATTGAAGCGTTACAACTTGAAGCCGCGCGCGCGCATCCATCATATGAGTGTGCGTGCGGAAGATCCAATCTGGATGTTGACTGCGCCGATTTCTGCCACGCAATACGCGCTGAAAAAAGCGGGCATGAAAATGTCGGATATTGATGTTGTAGAAATCAACGAAGCATTCGCATCTGTTGTTATGGCGTGGCTGAAAGAAACCGGTTACGACCACGCTAAAACCAACGTCAACGGCGGCGCGATTGCTCTCGGCCATCCACTGGGTGCGACCGGCACACGTTTGATGACCACGTTGCTGCACGAGCTAGAGCGCACCGGTGGTCGTTTCGGGTTGCAGACGATGTGCGAAGGCGGCGGTCAGGCCAACGTCACCATTATTGAGCGTCTATAAATAACGAAAGACTGTCATTTTTTTAAAATATTTTGTGAGGATTTGATTATGGGTATTTTAGATAATCGCGTTGCCATCATCACCGGCGCCGGCGGCGGTTTGGGCGCGGCGCACGCCAAAGTGTTTGCCGCCGAAGGTTGCGCGGTAGTAGTGAACGACATCAACAAAGATGCCGCACAAAAAGTCGTGGACGAGATCAAAGTGGCGGGTGGCAAAGCCATCGTCAACACTTCCGACATCACCAACTACGCCGACAGCGAAAATGCGGTGAAAGAAGCGATCGCTGCTTTCGGTGATTTGCACATCGTGCTGAACAACGCCGGCATCAATCGCGATCGCATGTTTGCCTCCATGAGCGAAGCAGAATGGGACGCCATCATGGCCGTGCATTTGAAAGGTCACTTCTGTATTTCCTCGCACGCGGTGCACTACTGGCGCGACGAATCAAAAGCTGGGGGAAAAGTCGATGCGCGCATCATCAACACCACCTCCGGTGCAGGCTTGCAAGGTTCCATCGGCCAATCCAATTACGCGGCGGCCAAAGCCGGCATTGCTGCTTTAACACTGAATCAAGCCGCTGAATTGGGACGCTACGGCATTACCGCCAACGCCATTGCACCTGCAGCGCGCACCGGCATGACCACCGCCGTGGAGTCCATGGCCACACGCATGGCAGCTCCCACTGACGGCAGCTTCGATTATTGGGCACCAGAAAATGTGTCCTCCGTGCTCGCGTGGTTGGCCTCTGCAGAAGCGGCGCAAGTCACGGGTCGCGTGTTTGAAGCAGAAGGTGGAAAAATTTCCATCGCCGATGGTTGGCGCAGCACCGCTGGCGTGGACAAAGGCGCACGCTGGGAACCGAAAGAAGTGGGCGCGGCGATGAAAGAATTG
>CAZHQZ010000227.1:0-1631 GCA_964534675.1 uncultured Pseudomonadales bacterium
TTGCGGGTGAACAGGGCGTCGCAAGTTTCTGATGTTGCTGTAATTTTTGTGAGACAGCACCCGTGCCAACGCGCACTTTATGTGCAGGAAAACAAGGCAAGTGGTAGCATGCGGCGCTATTTTCCGCGATGGATGCCGAGGTAAATGTGGCAGCTCTGATAACGTACGAACAACTCCAGGCGCGCTTGCAGGCCGTGCAACTGCCGGTACAGGTGGACAGTTTACACGGCGCACTCACCGGCTTGGCTTGCAGTGGTGCAGTGGTTGATCCAACCGTTTGGTTGACGCAGCTTGGCGATTGCTTGGAAGACATCGCCTTGGGCGAGCACGAAGCCATGCTCAGCGCGCTGCAAGCGTGGGTGAATGGCGATTTGGCTGACGGCGACCTCGGCTTTCAATTGCTGCTGCCCGACAGCGAAGAGTTTCTCTCCGTGCGTACACGCGCGCTGGCGCGCTGGAGCGAGAGTTTTTTGTACGCATTTATTGCCAGCGGTGTGACTTTGGCGCCGGAAGACAGAGAAGTGTTGGAGGACATTGCCGCTATTAGCCAAGTGGACGATGGTGAAACGCCCGCTGACGCAGAAAAAAATATGTCGGCATTGAATAATCCGGCTGAAGCAGAAAGCAATGAGCGCGATTTTTTTGAACTGTGCGAGTTTGTGCGTTTGGCGGCGATGGATTTATTCCGCGAGCACGGTCAGCCGTCAGTGGCAGCAAAGGGCGAGGAGCAAGCGTGATGAAATCTTTATTGCCGCGCAAAGAGTTTGCTGCACGCCGCACGCGCTTGATGCAAATGATGGAGCCGAACAGCATCGCCATTATTCCGGCGGCGCATGAAATTATTCGCAACAACGATACCCATTTTCCTTTTCGCCAAGACAGCGATTTTTATTATTTGACCGGTTTCCATGAGCCGGATGCAGTGGCGGTGTTGATTCCAGGCCGCGCGCACGGTGCCTTTGTTTTGTTTTGTCGCGAGCGCAATCCTGAGCGCGAATTGTGGGACGGTTATCGCGCAGGCCCCGAAGGTGCGTGCAGCGATTACGGCGCGGATGATTCGTTTCCAATAGATGATCTCGATGAAATTTTGCCTGGCTTGTTGGAAGGGCGCGAGCGCGTGTATTACGCCATGGGGCGCGATGGTGAGTTTGATCGTCATGTCATGGAATGGGTAAACGCCATACGCGGCAAAGTGCGCTCCGGCGCAATTCCCCCAGGTGAGTTTCTCGATCTCAATCATTTTTTGCACGAACTGCGTTTATTCAAAAGCGCACAAGAAATCCAATTGATGAAACAGGCGGCCGATATTTCTGCCAAAGCGCATCGCCGCACGATGGCCGTGTGCAAGCCTGGCATGATGGAATACCAATTGGAAGCAGAATTGTTGCATGTGTTTGCCAAAAACGGCGCGCGTTCACCGGCGTATTCATCGATTGTGGGCGGTGGTGAGAATGGCTGCATTCTGCACTACGTTGAAAATAGTGCCATGTTGCGCGACGGCGATTTAGTGTTGATTGATGCCGGTTGTGAGTTGGATCACTACGCCTCTGACATCACGCGCACGTTTCCCGTGAATGGCACATTTTCCCGCGAACAAAAAGCGCTGTACGAATTGGTGTTGCAGGCGCAGC
>CAZHQZ010000228.1:0-1615 GCA_964534675.1 uncultured Pseudomonadales bacterium
GGCGGGCTTCTAGCTCAGCTTCTAGCTCAGCTTCTAGCTCAGTAAAAGTATCCAACACTTTTACAATTTCGCGCTGGATTTTTAGGGGTGGCACAGGGATGCGAAACTTTGAGTATGTGCTGATCCACTGCCGAGCATGATCTTGAGGCACATAGGCAATTGTCTGTATCGCGTAATAGGCATACTTAAGACTTTCTAGTAAATGAGATTTCAGCGTAATCATTTTCATCGCTGAAGATTTTGCTTTAAACGGGAAATCAACCCACTTAAACGCTGTAGTGAAATCATCAAAGATAATGACAGGGCTTTCAGGAGAGGCTGGGTAAATTCCGTTTTTCTCATCGGTATAACCAAGAATAAAAGTCTGGCCTGCCGTAAGAACAGGCGTTGTGAAAGTGTCGTCATAGGCCGTCGAATCAACAAGGTATTTACTGGGCTGCTCGTAGCCAAGCAACTCATCGAGTTCCCTAAACTCCACACCATCAGGACAAAGCTCGGCAATCAATGCATCAATGGGGTTCATTTTTTCTGTTGCTCTTGGCGCAACTGTTCTGCCGTGACACGCACTGGCTTGCCGTCCTGCGCGATGATGATGGCGGTATTGGTTTGTAGCGCTGTTTGCCGCGCAGATTCCGCTGCTCGTTGCATGGCTAGTAGCGAAGCGCGTAAATCTGGATTTTTTGCTGTGGATAAATCGCGTGTACTCATACATTTTCTCCCCATTCCAGCAAAGCAGGCACACCGCCGCTATTATCGAACAATGCCCAATCATTCACAGCGGCACGATAGTATCGCTCAAAATTTTGTATGCCCGCTGCAAAGCGCCGCCGAATGACCGCCTCAGGAATATGATGCCCACCTTGGCGCACACGTTCAGCGACACGCGCAATAGCCATGTCTACCGTTAATTTTACTTCTGTAGGCAGAAAGGTTCGGGCAAAAGTGGTTTTTCCAGCACCATTGGGGCCAGCAATGATGATAATTTTTTTATCGGCAATCAATGCATCAATGCGGTTCATGGTTTTTTCTTTCCAGTTTTTGCACTCCTGCATCCGCCAACAAAATTTTCATTTGTTGAATGGCTGTTTGGTTCAACAATGTCAGCCGCTCTGCCTGTTGCAGCCCTTGATAGATGAAATGTGCGTTCAGAGTCTCAAGATTGGCAAGGCAAACCAGTTGTGCCGCATTGGCTTCATCGCGGATATTCCCTTGCCTCTCGGCACTTTCACCGCGCCACTGTTTCGCTGTTTTGCCAAACAACGCCATGTTGAGTAAATCCGCTTCACTGGCGTAAATCTGGCTTGTTTGTGCAACTGTCAGCTCAACAGGAATCAAGTGGGCTTTTATAGCGTCAGTGTGGATTCGGTAATTGATTTTGGTGAGGTTGCGACGAATATCCCAACCCAACTGTCGTGCTTCCACTTCCTTGAGTCGCTGAAACTCCTTGATCAGATAGATTTTGAATTCTGCGCTGATCCACATACCAAATTCAAAAGCAATATCCTTGTGGGCATAAGTGCCACCGTAGCGCCCCGCCTTCGCGGTAAGGCCGATAGCGCGGGTTTTTGTCACCCACTCCTTAACGCTAATTTTGTAGCTGTTCAGACCCGCTTGG
>CAZHQZ010000229.1:0-1611 GCA_964534675.1 uncultured Pseudomonadales bacterium
GCATCGCGCCATTGACGAGCACGCTCAACAACTGGCGCAAATGGCACAGAAGTTCCGCACTTGGTCTGCCCTGCATCTACACTTCTAAATGCCGAGCCGCAGAAACAAAAAAGCCTCCGCGTGGGAGGCTTTTTTGAAGAAATGGTGGGTCGTGATGGATTCGAACCATCGACCAATTGGTTAAAAGCCAACTGCTCTACCGACTGAGCTAACGACCCTCGAAAGAGGCGCTCATCTTAATGTCTGACGACAAAAAAACAAGCCTTTTTTACTGCAATTTCTGTGATTGGTAGCGCGTGGGATCGCTGATTCCCGCCTGCTGAAATCCCTCACGACGCAAACGACAACTGTCACAAACCCCGCAAGCGGCTCCGGCAGCATCGGCCTGATAACAGGACACCGTCTGCGCGTAATCCACGCCGAGCGCAGCACCCTGCTGAATAATCGCCGCCTTGGTCAGTTGCAGCAGCGGCGCGTGAATAGTGATCGTGCGCCCCTCTACACCGGCCTTGGTGGCGAGACTGGCCATCGCCTGAAACGCAGCAATATAGGCAGGGCGGCAATCAGGATAGCCGGAGTAATCCACGGCATTCACGCCGATAAAAATATCGCGCGCATCCAACACTTCCGCCCAGCCCAAGGCAATCGACAAAAACACCGTGTTACGCGCCGGCACATAGGTCACCGGTATGCCTTCACTGGCATCCGTGGGCACAGCAATGCTGCTATCGGTTAGCGCCGAGCCGCCGATGGTGGAGAGATCCAGCGTCACCACTTTGTGCGTAACCGCACCGCCCGTGCGCGACACATTGTCTGCCGCTACCAATTCAGAGCGATGGCGCTGCCCGTAATCAAACGCCAAGGTGTAACAGCTGTAGCCCTGCGCGTTTGCCAGTGCCAATACTGTTGCTGAATCCAAGCCACCCGACACCAACACCACGGCTTTTTTTTCTGTAGTCGCCTCAGCGCCCACGCTCATCTCCCCAAATAATTTTGTGCAATTGCAACTGCATGCGCACAGGCAAATTGTCAGCCACTATCCAATCTGCTAAATCACGATAATTCAACTGACCAAACGACGGCGAGAACAACACATCGCCCACTTTTTCATGCAACTGGTGTTGATCGATTTGCATACGCGCCCATTCGTAATCGGCGCGATTACACAACACAAATTTAATTTGATCGTGTCGATTTAACTGCGCAATATTTTCGTAGCGATTGCGTGATAGCTCGCCGGAAGCGGGCGTTTTCAAATCCACCACACGCGACACACGCACATCCACGCCATCAACAGGTATGGCGCCGCCCGTTTCCAGCGATACTTCGTAACCCGCATCACACAATTGTTTTAACAGCGCATCCACATTGGGCTGCGCCAGTGGTTCGCCACCTGTTACGGTGACATAGCGCGGCTTGTGCGCCGCTACTGCCGCAACAACAGCATCGACCGTCATCAACTGCCCGCCTTCAAAAGCGTAGGCCGTGTCGCAGTACACACAGCGCAACGGGCAGCCCGTCAAACGCACAAATACCGTCGGCAATCCCACGGTGCGCGCTTCGCCTTGCAGCGAGAAAAAAATCTCGCTGATGCGCAATGTTTTATCAGCA
>CAZHQZ010000230.1:0-1608 GCA_964534675.1 uncultured Pseudomonadales bacterium
GCGGGGGCGCAGTATATAATGCCGCGGTTTTTTGATCTGCCAACTCAATGTTCTGGATGTGGTGAAGGTATGAAATCGCTGATTGCTAAAAGTGTTCTTGTTCTCGGTTTGGTCGCAGCAGCGCCGGTTATGGCGGGCGACGCCACAGCGGGCAAAGTGCTCACAGAAGCCTGTGCTGCTTGCCACGGTGCCGACGGCAACAGCGTGATGGCCACCTTCCCAAAACTCGCCGGTCAGAGCGAAAAATATTTGTTGAAGCAATTGCACGATATAAAAAGCGGCGAGCGCAAAGTGCCAGAAATGACTGGGCAATTGGATAAATTGAGCGACACCGATCTCGCCAATATCGCCGCGTATTTCGCCAGCAACACCATGGCACTGTCCGGTTCTAAAGACGACAAAGAATTGCTCGCACTCGGTGCAAAAATTTATCGCGCCGGCAATAAAGATGTGGGCGTGCCCGCTTGTATCGGCTGCCACTCACCCACGGGTGCAGGCAATGCGCCCGCAGGCTTCCCGCACTTGGGCGGACAGCACGCTGATTACATCGCCAAACAATTGCGCGATTTCCGCGCCGGTGCTGAATACACAGACAAAGGCCGCCACAATGACGGTGACATCAAAATCATGCGCGCTGGTGTAGCGCGTATGAGCGACAAAGAAATTGATGCGGTAGCCAATTACATCGCCGGCTTGCATTGATAACAGCGACGACTGAGGGAACTCTGCCGCGTATCACGCATCGAAAAGGCGACCACTCAGTCGCCTTTTTATTTTCAGACAGGAGCACACCATGAAAAAACTTTTTGCATCTCTGTTACTGCTCACCACGGCACTACTGCCACTGGCCGCCAATGCAGACACCGCTGGCGATAAATACAAAGCCGGCAAGGATTACCAAATCATCACCGTGCCGGTGCACACCGCCAATCCAGAAAAAATTGAAGTGAACGAAGTGTTCTGGTACGGCTGCCCGCACTGCTATCACTTTGAAGCCATCTTGGAACCGTGGGCAAAACGTCTGCCCGCTGATGTCGATTTTGAGCGCACACCGGCTATCTGGCGTCCAGCCATGGAAGTGCATGCGCGCGCTTACTATGCCGCCAAACAACTGGGCGTGTTAGATGCCATGCACAGCATTATCTTCAAAGCCATGCAGGATGAGAAAAAAGCGCTGGCCAATGAAGATGAAGTGGTGGCGCTGTTTGTGAATCACGGCACCGCCGAAGCCGATATTCGTAAAGCTTACGATTCTTTCTCCGTACAATCGCAAACACGTCAAGGTGACGCGCGCGCGCGCAGCTACGGCGTGCAAGGCACACCGGAAATTATTGTCAACGGCAAATACCGCGTGTCCACGGAAGATGCTGGCTCACAGGAAAATATGCTGAAAATTGCTGACTTCTTAATAGAAAAAGAACGCAGTGGCAAAAAGTAATTCTCCTCTAAAAATACGACACATGACCGGAGCTGCTGCTCCGGTTTTTGTTTCTGCTGACGGTACAATGCAGGCATGGATATTTCTTCGCTACTCGACACACTCAACGACGCGCAGCGCGAAGCCGTCAGCGCGCCGCCAGAAAACCAACTGATACTCGCCGGCGCGGG
>CAZHQZ010000231.1:0-1581 GCA_964534675.1 uncultured Pseudomonadales bacterium
TGTCGGCACCGGCCAACGGTCACAGCTTGCGCATCAGCGTGAAGCGCGAACCCGGTGGCAAAGTGTCAAATTATTTGCATGATCAAGTGCAGGTAGGCGACACCTTGCGTGTATTCCCACCGGCGGGGCATTTCACCTTGCAAGCCAGCGATAAACCTTTGGTGTTGATTAGCGGCGGCGTTGGCATCACACCCACTTTGCCGATGTTGGAAACCGCGTTGGCCAGCAAACGCCCCGTGATTTTTATTCACTGCGCGCGCGATCGGTCTGTGCACGCTTTTCGTGACAGCATTGATCGTTTCACCGCGGAGCACCCGCAACTGACGCGCTATTACTGCTATGACAATGCCGTGCCAGAAGACGCCGTGGATGCCGAAGGTTATTTGACCGAGCAGCATTTGGCGGAGTGGCTGCCTAACCCTAGGGATGTCGATGCCTACTTTTTGGGGCCGCGCCCTTTCATGCGCAATCTCAAACGCCTGCTGCATCGTTTGGGTGTTCCCGACAAACAAGTGCACTACGAATTTTTCGGTCCAGCAGAAGCATTGGAGGCGTGAGAAGCAGTCGGTAATATTTCGGTTGAGCGTGATGTACCATTGCCCACCCTAGGTGAAACGCCGAGTGGATTGCTGTCATGCAACTAACACGCTTTACCGATTATTGCCTGCGCGTGCTGATGTACCTCAGCCATAAACAAGAGCTCGCCACCATCGCAGAGTTGGCGCAAGCCTATCGCGTATCTGAAAATCATTTGATGAAAGTGGTGAATCACTTGGCGCGCAAAGAGTACATCATCACGTTTCGCGGCAAGGGCGGCGGCATGCGCTTGGCGCGCGCCGCGGCGGAGATCAACCTCGCTGCGGTGATTGAAGATTGCGAGCCCACGCAGGGTGCAGTGGAGTGCATGCGCGATGAAAAAGACAGCGATTGCCCGCTGATGCCGCGCTGCGAATTGCGCAAGGCTTTATACGGCGCGCAGCGCGCATTTCTCGATCACTTGCGCCAGTATTCGTTACAAGACCTCGCCGCCAACTCCGGCGTACAGCGGGTGTTGATACGGGAGTCGCTGGCGGCTAACGGCTGATTGCGTCCCCGTTGTTCCAACCCCACACAAGCTCAGGCTACAATTCCGCCCCTCTGAGGAGCGCTGCAACGCAAGGCCGTCACCGACCTGCGCCAGGCTCAGCTTTCACGGTTCCGCCGTCAAAACTGCGCTCGCTAAACCCGTACCGCGGTTGGCGAGTGCTACTGTTCAGTTGTGCTTACTCCA
The DNA here is from genome assembly GCA_964534675.1 of uncultured Pseudomonadales bacterium. Classification (GTDB taxonomy): domain Bacteria; phylum Pseudomonadota; class Gammaproteobacteria; order Pseudomonadales; family UBA7239; genus UBA7239. The sequence goes on from CAZHQZ010000231.1 coordinate 1,271, forward strand.
CCGCGTTATTTTTCCACCCACTGGAGAATGACGCATGTCAGCAACGAAAAAAACTTCCGCCGCAAAACCGGCAGCCAAAACCAAACACGATTACAAAGTGGCAGATATTTCACTGGCGGCTTGGGGTCGCAAGGAAATGGACATTGCCGAAACCGAAATGCCGGCGCTGATGGCATTGCGCGCGAAATACGGCAAGAAAAAACCGCTGAAAGGCGCAAAAATTCTCGGTTGCATTCACATGACTATCCAAACAGCAGTGTTGATTGAAACGCTGACGGAATTGGGCGCAGAAGTGCGCTGGTCATCCTGCA
>CAZHQZ010000232.1:0-1549 GCA_964534675.1 uncultured Pseudomonadales bacterium
CGTTGAATGCGATGAGGACATAATGACATCGACCAAGGCGGGAAGGAAAGTTTCTGCCACCAATAAACCGTGCGCGCCGTGACGAAACACCGAGGAGCGCCCCCATAACTGTGCGGGCGTGCCTGCGCTGTGCAGGCGTGCGGGCAGAGAGGTGCTGGGGAGGCGTTGCACGATAGGTTTTTCGCGCCGAATGCGCTGATTGCGAAACAGCAGTGCGCCGAGCGGGCGGTTATCCCAGTGACGCAAAAAGCGCAGCGAGCCATCCAGTGTGCGCAAGGGCAACACACTGCGCGCGTATACCCACGGCGTGTTGTGGCCGTGCAATATTACTTCGCGTATTAAGGCGACTTCTTGCATGGGGATGTTGAGCAGTTGCGCTTCGGCGCGACGCGGTTTTTCCCAGCGCTGTTTTAATACGGTGACAGAAAATTGCTGGTTGCTCAGTGTTTGCAAACGACGCGTGAGTGAGCTGCGATCATGCAGCCATGCGCGCAAAGGCAGCGGTGGTTTCTGCAAAAAAATGTGCGGCGCTGTTGGCATTACACAGCGGCGTGCAATGTTTCAACGCCGCTGGTGCGTCCGAGCAACAAAACGTCGGCGGGGCGCAGTGCAAATAAACCGTTGCACACCACGCCAGTGATGTTATTGATTTTTTCTTCCAACTCGCGCGGCGAAGTGATGTGCAAGTTGTGTACGTCTAAAATCACATTGCCGTTATCGGTGACAACGCCGGTGCGATAGACGGGATCACCGCCGAGTTTGACCAATTCGCGCGCTACCAAACTGCGCGCCATAGGAATCACTTCTACTGGCAGGGGGAAGCTGCCCAGTGTGTTGACCAATTTGGATTCATCGGCAATGCACACAAACTCTTTGGCGCAGGCGGCGACAATTTTTTCGCGCGTCAATGCTGCGCCGCCGCCTTTAATCAAGGCCAGTTGTGCGTTGGCTTCATCAGCGCCATCGACATAAATATCAAACGTGCCGGTGTGGTTGAGATCAAATACTTCGATGCCGTGTTTTTGTAAACGCTGCGTGGATGCATCGGAGCTGGACACACAACCGGAAAAATCGCCCGCGTATTTCGCCAGTGCATCAATAAAATAATTGGCGGTGGAGCCGGTGCCGATGCCGATGATGGAATTGCGTGCAATGCGTGTCATCACATAATCGAGAGCGGCGCGTGCAACGGTTTGTTTGAGTTCATCTTGAGTCATGGTGGCGGGCTTGGGTGAGTGAGCGCAGAATTATAACGGCGTAGGTGTCATCATCGTGTGATTCCGTTATCGTAAGTGCTGCTCACTTTTGCAGATGGCAGCATGGATTCTTCCCCGCGTCTCACTTTACGCCAAGCCTTTGCGCAACCCGCCGCTTTGGTGATGTTCTTTTTTGGTTTTGCCTCGGGGCTGCCGTTTTTATTGGTGGGCAGCACGCTCTCCACTTGGCTGAAAGATAACGCGGTGTCGTTAGAGCACATCGGTTTGGTCAGCTTGGTGGGGTTGACCTATTCGTTCAAGTTTTTGTGGTCGCCAGCGGTGGACAGTTTGCG